>CAMWXE010000001.1 GCA_947178145.1 uncultured Lachnospiraceae bacterium
GTGGGCTGTTACCCCGCCAACCAGCTAATCAGACGCGGAACCATCGTATACCACCAAAAGTTTTAACTTTTTGTTTTCCACACTGCTTCATGCAAAGCTGTGCGCTTATGCGGTATTAGCACCTATTTCTAAGTGTTATCCCCCAGTATACGGCAGGTTTTCCACGCGTTACTCACCCGTCCGCCACTAACTCACAAATCACTAGGTTTCAATGTGAGTCCGTTCGACTTGCATGTGTTAAGCACGCCGCCAGCGTTCATCCTGAGCCAGGATCAAACTCTCATGTTAAAATATATTTTGCCATGCAGGATTAGAGAAACCTCATCTTTCTGCAAGTCAAAAGCTCTGTTTGATTCTCGCACCAGTTAAACTGGCTTATCCGTTGCGTTTTTCAACGCTTTTACTTTTAAAGGTTTTTGTCCTATATATAAGACATGTTCTCTGAATAATTCTATTGCATCTTAATTAATGCATTCTCATTAGAATTTTCAGGGTTGCATTACTGTTTATTTGTCAAGGTGCATTGCTTATTTCATTGCTGCAACGTTATCACTCGCGACAGCTTTTATAGATTATCATATTTTGTTATTTTTTGTCAAGCACTTTCTGAAAAAAATTAAAACTTTTTTCAGAAAGTGCTTAAAACCTGTATATTTATTGGATTTGCTTCTCAAGAACCGCCTTTGTCTCATCGATTGCTTTGTCGATTCCTTCTGGATTCTTGCCGCCTGCCTGAGCCATATTCGGACGTCCGCCGCCGCCACCGCCTACAAGTCCTGCAATTCCTTTGATGAGATTTCCGGCGTGCGCACCTTTTGCCATAGCGCCATCTGTAGCCATCGCCACAAGGTTCACTTTTCCGTCCATACCGGAGGCAAGTACGACAACACCCTCGCCAAGCTTTGCCTTCAGCTGGTCTCCGAGGTCTCTCAAACCATTCATGTCCACTCCGTCCACTCTGGCTGCCAGAAGCTTCACACCTTTTACTTCTGTCACCTGATTCATGACGTCACCGAGTGCTTCTTTGGCTGCTTTGCTCTTGAGTGATTCATTCTCGCTCTGCAATGATTTCATCTCCGCCATCATATGTTCGATTTTTTCTACTAAATTTGCCGGAGTTGTCTTTGCCGCCTTCGCCGCTGCTTCAAGCTCACGCTCAATGTTGTGATAATAGGCAAATACATTGTCTCCTGTAAGCGCTTCAATACGGCGTACCCCTGCTGCAATACCACTCTCCGAGGCAATCTTAAAGGTCGTGATTTCGCCGGTATTTTTCACATGCGTACCGCCGCAAAACTCTTTCGAGAACTCGCCCATCGATACAACGCGCACTGTCTCTCCATATTTCTCGTCAAAGAGCGCCATCGCACCTGTCTTTTTCGCCTCGTCCATTGTCATAACCTGTGTATCTACAGCAATATTCTCTGCGATCTTTTCATTGACCATCTTCTCAACAGATGCGAGCTCGTCAGCCGTCATTGCCTCAAAATGACTGAAATCAAAACGTGTTCGCTCTCCGTCCTGATAAGAGCCTTTCTGCTGGACATGCGTGCCGAGCACCTCACGAAGCGCTTTTTGCAGTAAATGCGTCGCAGAGTGATTTTTGCAAATCTTTGTTCGAAGCGCTTGGTCAACGCTCAAAGTAACCTCATCGCCTACTTTGATCATGCCTCGCGTCATCTTACCAATGTGCCCCACTTTGCCGCCGAGAAGCTTGATGGTATCTTCCACAACAAACTCACCTGATTCGGCTGCGATCACTCCTTTATCGCCCTGCTGACCGCCCATCGTTGCATAAAACGGTGTCTCGTCAACAATAATCGTACCAATCTCACCGTCCGAAAGCGCCTCCACAAGCTCACTCTCTGTCGTGAGCACAGAGACCTTTGATGTTATTTCAAGCTTATCATATCCCACAAATACTGTCGTGATAGCAGGGTCAATCGACTCATATACAGTTGCGTCCGCCCCCATATAATTGGTCTCCTTACGTGCCTTACGCGCCTTAGTGCGCTGCTCCTCCATTGCTGCGTCAAAGCCATCCTGGTCAATAGAAAAGCCTTTTTCCTCCAATATCTCACAGGTAAGGTCCACTGGAAAGCCATACGTATCATACAGCTTAAATACATTCTCACCCGAGAGAGTCTTCTCGCCTGCCGCCTGCATTTTATCTTCCATATCAGAGAGGATAGCAAGTCCCTGGTCTATCGTCTTATTAAACTTTTCTTCTTCCTGTGTCAGCACCTTATAGATAAAATCCTGCTTCTCGTCCAGCTCGGGATATCCGTCCTTGCACTCGTCAATCACAGTCCTGGCAAAATCAGCCATAAACGTGCCTTCTATGCCAAGCATTCTCCCGTGGCGCGCTGCACGCCGGATAATACGTCTGAGCACATATCCGCGTCCCTCATTGGTCGGCATAATTCCATCTGAGATCATAAATGTCGCGGAGCGAATATGGTCCGTGATCAGTCGAATCGAGACATCCTTCTTCTCATCCGTCTCGTACTCCACCCCAGCTGTCTCACAGATCTTGTCGCGTATCGCTTTCATTGTGTTGATATCGAACACAGTGTCTACATCCTGAACTACGACTGCAAGCCGCTCGAGTCCCATACCAGTATCGATATTCTTCTGCGCAAGCTCTTCATAATGACCTTTTCCGTCGCCGTCAAACTGTGTAAATACGTCGTTCCAGACCTCCATGAAACGGTCGCAGTCACAGCCTACTTTACAGTCAGGCTTGCCGCAGCCATACTTGATACCTCTGTCATAATAAATCTCAGAACACGGTCCGCACGGCCCAGCGCCATGCTCCCAGAAGTTGTCACACTCCCCTGTCTCCGGGTCGCGGTAAAAACGTGTGATTTTCTCCGCCGGCACACCGATCTCATTCACCCATATATCAAATGCTTCCTCGTCCTCACAATATATGGACGGATACAGTCTCTCCGGGTCGAGTCCGACTACTTTGGTCAAAAACTCCCAGCTCCATATCAGCGCCTCGCGTTTAAAGTAATCTCCAAAAGAAAAATTTCCAAGCATTTCAAAAAAAGTAAGATGCCTTGCCGTCTTGCCGACATTCTCGATATCACCTGTTCTTACACATTTCTGGCATGTGGTGACACGGCGCCTCGGCGGTATCTCCTGGCCTGTAAAATATGGTTTTAACGGCGCCATACCAGAATTGATGATCAAAAGGCTGTTATCATTGTGCGGCACCAGCGAGAAGCTTTTCATTGACAGATGTTCTTTGCTCTCGAAGAATTCAAGAAACATTCTCCGAAGCTCGTTTACTCCATAGTTTTTCACAATTATTCCTCCAAAATATTATATAGTCGTCAGACACTGTTCTGCCCGCTGCACTATGCGCATACAGCGTCACTTATGAACTTCCTTGTGCGATTGTGTATCAAAAATCAAATTTGTCTGCAAAATAAGCATCCAATTCGTCAATCTTGATACGCACCTGTTCCATGGAATCGCGGAAACGAACGGTAACGGCGTTATCCTGCTCTGACTCAAAATCATACGTAACGCAGAATGGCGTTCCAATCTCATCCTGGCGGCGGTATCTCTTGCCGATATTTCCCCTGTCGTCAAACTCGCAGTTGTACTTCTTTGACAGTTGTGCATAGATCTTCTCTGCGCCTTCATTGAGCTTTTTGCTTAGCGGAAATACACCGATCTTTACCGGCGCGATGGCTGGGTGGAAATGAAGCACGGTTCTCACATCGCCCTCGCCGATCTCCTCCTCATCATACGCAGCGCACAGAAAAGCAAGAACTACGCGGTCTGCGCCAAGCGATGGTTCGATAACATATGGTATGTATTTTTCTTTCTTCTCATCGTCAAAGTAAGACATATCCTGTCCAGATGTATTCTGATGCTGCGTAAGGTCATAATCGGTCCTGTCAGCGATACCCCATAGTTCACCCCAGCCAATCGAAGGAAAGAGAAACTCGATATCGGTTGTTCCCTTTGAATAAAAGCAAAGTTCCTCCGGCGCATGGTCACGCAGACGCATTTCTTCTTCCTTGATGCCAAGACTCAGCAGCCAGTCGCGGCAGAAACCTCTCCAATACTGGAACCATTCGAGGTCTGTCCCCGGCTCACAGAAGAACTCCAGTTCCATCTGTTCAAACTCTCTTGTCCGGAACGTAAAATTGCCCGGCGTAATCTCATTTCGAAAGGATTTTCCGATTTGGCCAATGCCGAAAGGAATCTTTTTTCTGGAAGTTCTCTGCACGTTCTTAAAGTTTACAAAAATACCCTGTGCTGTCTCCGGTCTCAGATACACAGTGTTTTTGGCGTCTTCTGTGACACCCTGAAAGGTCTTGAACATCAGATTAAACTGTCTGATATCTGTAAAATTATGCTTGCCGCAGGTTGGACAGGGAATATTCTTCTCCTCGATAAAATGCTTCATCTCCTCCTGGGAAAAAGCGTCAATCGGCTTCTCTAAGGTAATGCCCTGCTCACCCGCATAATCTTCGATTAATTTGTCCGCACGAAAACGCTCGTGACATTCCTTACAGTCCATCAAAGGATCGGAAAAACCGCCGAGATGCCCTGATGCAACCCATGTCTGGGGATTCATCAAAATCGCACAGTCCACGCCTACGTTGTATGGATTCTCCATGATGAACTTCTGCCACCATGCCCGTTTTACATTATTCTTTAACTCAACGCCGAGATTTCCATAATCCCATGTGTTGGCCAGCCCGCCATAAATTTCGGAACCAGGATATACAAATCCCCTGCTTTTTGATAATGCTACAATCTTGTCCAATGTCTTTTCCATCACATGTTCTCCTAACCTCATTTGATTTTATGTTTTATTTGAATACTATAATCTTGAAACCTTTTGACGATGATATATCTGCGCTCTTTTTTCCCACGACAGTGACACCATCATTCACATACAAAATCTCATCATAGCAGTTGATACGCAATTGTTCAGGCGCATCAGGTTCCTCTGCATACTCGAAAATCACAATATGACTGTCACCCATTCCCAACAATTCAGGCTTAGAGACTGTCGTGTTGTCCGCTATTGACTTTAATGTCACGTTCAGATCATATCCTGCCATATTGGCATCCCTGATTGTTCCGGCAAAAAAGTCTTCTCTGTCAAATCCCGCATAAGTCTGATAATCGCCAAACTCCATAAGTATGTTCGTTACGCCATCCTTCACTTTGAAGCTCTTTAATTCAATCTGTGCTGTAATATTGGCCGCTTTGTACTCGTCGATTGCCGACTCAATCATTGACTTTAAATCGTCCTCATTATAATAACTCTCAATAAAATTTTCAATGATTGTACTAGATATACTTCCATCCTTCTCAATGGAGATCGATGACATTGTTGCGGCCACTTCATCTGTAACCCCATTACTCTCATTCTCCTGCTGTATTACTTCTCCACATGCAGTAAGTCCCAGCATGCAGAAACATAATATTGGCATTATCAATTTTCCTATTTTCATAATATTTTCCACCTTAATCTTTATATGCGTTTTATTATAAACAAATTACTCAATATTTTCAAGTATTTCAAGACTTTTAAAATTCCGGTCCATACTTCTTTCGCATATTCTCCTGCTATAAAGTCCCAACTCCTGCAATACCTCCTCCTTTACGTGAAAAGAGAAAAGTTTCTCAACAGGCGTTTTCATTATGTAATCAACTGTGTAAGCTGTTGTCTCCATAAGATTGTCACCCGCACTGAGTCCAGGAAACTCTCCATTTAGCATAATCGACTTTAATTCAAACACGTACCTGACAAGTCGATTTTCAAAATTAGGCGCAGTCAAAGCCCGGAGTGACTGGTACAACAATTTTAACATTCCGGTCTCATCATTGTTCTCTCTTGTGTAATAGTCGCAAATCTCTAAAAAGTACATTCCATAATAAGCACCTATAAAATCCTGGCGCAGCTCCTCAAAATAATTGGTAATCTCTGCATCTGACATATTGTATGCGCTCCTGCCCGCATACAACTTGAACTGGCCAAACGAAAATGGGTTCGTAGGCGCCATCAGCCTGTTGCCGGGCCGTCTGGAGCCCTTGGCAAAAGCTGATATCTTCCCTTTTTCTTTGGTGAGTAGTACGACTCTCCTATCGTATTCTCCCATCGGTTCTGCTTTGATAACGATCCCTGTCAATATTACGAAATCCTGTATCCCCGTACTCATGTATCTCTCCTGCCTTACTCCTGTCCACGACGGCTGTCATGGACATGGCCTCTTCCATCTCAGGATGCCCTTTGTAAGCCAGATAATCGTGTACCTGTCCTGTCTGCATAAACCGGCTCCATCCATCCTCGTGCATCTACTGTCCCTGCCCTTTCTGTATCTCATACATCTGCCCAATCCTGCGGATTCGTGCCTCTGTACAATAGTTATAATGCGGCTTTTGTTCGCATCATGAAAAGCTTGTGCTTCCCATAGATAGGGTGTGCTTATGGGACGATTTTATTCATTGTCTCGATTCATTTTCTTTTGGGTCATAACCGAAATTCTTAATCAGAAAATCACTGTCGCGCCAGTCTTTTTTCACTTTTACCCACAGTTGAAGATTCACATGCTGTTCCAGCAATTCCTCAATCTCGGGACGCGCCAGGGAACCGATCTTTTTGAGCATTGATCCGCCTTTGCCAATAATAATGCCCTTGTGCGAATCCTTTTCGCAGATGATCGTGGCATTGATATCAACAATTTTTTTCCTGTATTTCATAGACTCGATTGTCACTGCCACGCCATGCGGAATCTCCTCGTCGATGCTCCTAAGCACCTTCTCCCGGATCAACTCTGCCACGATCTGCCTCGCAGGCTGGTCCGTGATGGTGTCCTCATCGTAAAATGCCGGTCCATATGGCAAATATTTCATAATCTGCGCAATCAATACGTCTGTATTATCCTTTTGCAGCGCGGACACTGGCACAATTTCTGCAAAGTCAAGCTGTTTTCGGTACGCATCGATGTATCCGAGAAGCTGTTCCTTTTTCACCATATCAATCTTATTGATCACTAAGATAACGGGGGTTTTAACCTTTTTCAGCTGCTCAATAATGTGCTGCTCACCAGCGCCGATGTAGTCGGTCGGCTCCACAAGCCACAGGATGGCATCCACTTCTCTCAGGCTGTGTTCCGCCACTTTGACCATATAATCGCCAAGCTTATTTTTGGCTTTGTGGATACCGGGGGTATCCACAAAAACAATCTGTCCCTCATCGGAGGTATACACTGTCTGTATGCGATTTCTTGTGGTCTGAGGCTTTTTGGATGTAATGGCAATTTTCTGCCCGATCAGACAGTTCATTAATGTCGACTTACCTACATTGGGTCTGCCAATGAGCGCCACAAAGCCTGACTTATATTTTTCATTCATAATACGTATTCCTCCATCATGGACATCCTAAAGAGCTGTCAACAGCTCCTTAGTGAAAAAGATTCTCCACTTGCATAAACATTTCTTTATTTTCGTTAATCATCTGTCCGTTGCCCACTACGCACACGACATCCTGTGACATGATCGCAGCCAGATAGCCCGCCAGCCGCCTGATGTCCTCCTGACTGCATGCCAGCACTTCATCGCGCTCTTTCTGCACTTCCGCAAAGTCCAGATTTGTCAGATATGCGCTCGAAGACCGGCTGCCCTTAACTGCAGGCGTCATGGGAACATCCATATCGCTGACTGCTCCTATGATATATTTGGTCATAGTACGCTCATCCGCATTAAATTCTCTTAAATAATCACTCGTTTTCTCAAAGATGTCAACTGTTTTTTTGAGGTTCGGGTCTCTGTAGGAGACAAGAAAACTGTCACCCGTCTTGCCAAAGTTGCACATAATACCATAAGCGCCGCCCTTTACACGCACATTCATCCACAGATAATCATACCGGAGCATCACCTTCAACACCCTCAACGCACCTGTATACGCATAATCTGTATCGGTCATATAATTGCCCGCCCTGCACACATATTGAATCTGTGCCGATGTGGAAAATCCCTCGTTTTTCTTTACCGTGGCAATCGCAAACCGTTCTTTTTTCACAGGAACGGTAAAAAGCTTTGCTTTCATCGGTGCAACGAGATCTTTGATCCGCGCAAAGCCCTCTTCTGTGGCAGTGATATCTACCATAAGATTTTCAGGTCTGAAAATGCACTTTGTGAGCTCCGTAAGCTTTTGAATCAGTTCATCCTTGTTTCCCTCAAAATCTCCTGTGAGCTTCTCTAACATACGGTAACAAGGCAGACCATTTACAAGCTCTGACACTGCTGCGGTCTCACTGAAATACGACATCGCCCTGACCGCGGCAAAGGAATGGCCTGCAGAAGTCATATTTCCCTGCATGATTGACTTTAATTCCTCCAAAATCTCAAGAATCCTGCCTGCATCGTCAAGCTTTGAGGCTGTCATAATCTCCGTCATCAGTGCAAATGCAGCCGGCAGCTCATCATACATTGCCTTGGTCTTTATCTCGAATGTCAGTTTGTATTCATTCAGTTTCTTTGCGTTGACATAGGTATTGACACTGCTTACAATATCTCCTGTATGAATATTAATCTCGTTGCAGAGCTCTCCATAACTGTATTGGTCCGTATCCACATAACCAAGCACATTTTTGAGAATTCCGATATAGGAAAACAGCTCCTCTGGAATGTTGGCGGCGTCAAAAATCAGTCGGATATAACCAATACCGTTTGTCTGAATATCATGAAACAAGACTTTCGTATCGCCGATACTGCGGACCTCGTTCACGAAATCCTCTGCTTTCTTTTTCATATCCTCGCGCTTGAGCATTGGTATCTTTGCAAGGTTCTCTGGTGTATCCTCCATCTCCTGATAAGCGCGCAGCGCCTTTGTATCCTCCACAATCTGCTTGATTTCATCCTTGATAAGCCCCGCTTTGTATGCGGCGAGCTTATCCGCCAATTCCTTCTCCGCCTCTATGGTAAGCCCTTCCTTCGGCGCTACCACAAGGACTGATTTATGCTGATTATGAATCAGATACTTTTCAATCAGTTTCTCATAGTAATCTGTATTGATCTTTTCTTTTAAGTCTTTAAAAATGTTGATTGCCTCAATCATGTCAAATGGCATATTGTCATCATACAGCCATGAATCAAACATCTGCAGACCATACATCAGTCCCTTGGGATAGGAACCAAAATCCGCTTCTCTGTATCTGAATTCATAGTAATTCAAGCCGGCAAGCAGGGACTTCTTATCGATTCCTTCCCTTGCAATGCGCGCAAGCTCACTCTCGATTGTCTCCACAAATTCGTCTTTTTGTGAAACATTTGCATTCTTGGCCACAATGGAAAAATATGGCTGATATATGCCATTGTTATACACCGTATAAACTTCCGTACCAATGTTCTTGTGAATCAGTGCAAGCTTCAGAGGGGCTGCGGAAGCAGAGCAAAGGGCATACTCCAAAATCTCCATCGCATAATACAGCTCTTTATCAAGACTTGTGCCAACAACTGTGTTGTACGAAAGGTAAGTATTATCCTCTAACGACTCACCCTCCATAATTGGATATTCTTTATACTTCTCCACCGGCTTATCAAATGCAGCCTGTTTTCTTAACGCAGAGTCAACATCCAGCTGTTCAAACTGACTCAGATACTTCTCGTCCATCCATTCGAGCTTCTCTGCCATATCCATATTTCCATACAGATAAATATAGCTGTTTGACGGATGATAATATTTTTCGTGAAACGCCAAAAACTGCTCGTAGGTGAGCTCTGGTATTACCTTCGGGTCTCCTCCGGACTCCACTCCATACGGTGTGTCGGGAAATAGTGAATTGGCAACTTCCCTGTCATTGACTTCGTCAGGCGACGAAAAGGCACCTTTCATTTCATTGTAGACAACACCGTTCAGCGTAAGCGGACTGTCTTCGTCCTCCATCTCATAATGCCAGCCCTCCTGCTGGAAAATCTTCTTTTCCTGATAAATGTTGGGATAAAATACTGCATCCAGATATACATGCATCAGATTTTGAAAATCCTTGTCATTACAGCTTGCAACGGGATATACCGTCTTGTCGTTGTACGTCATGGCATTCAAAAATGTATTCAAAGAGCCTTTTACAAGTTCTACAAAAGGATCCTTCACCGGAAAATCCCTGGAACCACAGAGTACTGTGTGCTCTACGATATGTGGCACACCTGTGGAATCTGTAGGCGGTGTGCGAAAACCGATATAAAACACTTTGTTTTCATCGTCATTGCTGAGAAGTGCGATTCTTGCACCTGTTTTTTTGTGCCTTAACAGCCAGCTCATAGAGCCAATGTCATCAATCTGTCGTTTCTCTACTATCTCGTAAGCTGCTAAATCTTCAATTTTCTTCATATTTATAATCCCTTTCTTATTAAATTCTCTTTCATCGGGCAGGCCGGCGTCTGGTTTAGATACTCAGCACCATCAGCGCAAGCTTTGAAATGGAAAAATCCTCAATCATCATATCCCCCTTGAGCACCTGAGCGCGGTATTCATCGCAAAACTGCCTGAAGGAGTATGCTTTGTGAATCCATTTGTCCTTTGTCTTTCCTCCAAATCCTTTTTTTTGTATTTTGTAGCAGACACGAATTGTCAGCTTTAATTGCTGATAGATCCGATAAGAAAACTCCTTGTCTGACATCTGTAAAATATGGTCTGCTATTTTCCGATTCAAGTCCGTATCCCTTGCAATGTGCGCACTGATCACTGCTTTGAACTTAAAGGGAACGTCATCCTTGTCCATCATCTCTGCGTACGTCAGTTCTTTTCCAAAATAGACACAGTTGGTATCCTGAATCACATATTTGAAATCATTATTTTGCATATCCATTTCTGTCTCCATCGGTATCTGTTCCCCATTCTTCCATATTCTGTCAGGCAGATGTGTCTTTTCTTATATAATCTATATTATCTGCTGAGAATTTCACCGCTTCCTGCACTTCTGCCTCCGTGATGCCGAGCTCGTCCGCCACCTCTTTTGCCGTGACTTTCCTGTACAGCGTTTCATACAGTTCCTTTGCCTTATCATTGACCTCGTTCACTCTGTTCAGCACACTCTCATCGATCTGGCGGTTATCAGAATCATCGCTGATAAATTCTTCCATTGCATCCATAATCATCCTGCCAATAAATCCTTCTACCTCATCGATGCCCTCTACACACTCCAACAGGGTCACAGCAGAGGCGGCCGCAACATTTCCCTCTCCAATCAGATCTTCCACAAGTGCACCCTGACCTGCATAAAGCTTGGAAATTTCTACTACCTGTGGCAAAAAAATCTCCACAAGCCGCGCCTGTGCATCGCTATCGCCTGCAAGTGCCGACATCATCACAGCCCGTTTTTCACCATCCGACACAGGCGGAAGTTCCTCTAACTCCTCCAGATACATTTCCAGGAAATTGACATCATCGCCAGTCAGGTTCTCTTCCAAATCCCCTGGTTCATCGATACCAATATGATTTTTGCGAAAATATTCATGAATCAGCGCCAGCTTCCCATCATCCAACTGCCATTCGTCAAACGCCTCATTAATCTGGTCGCTTGTGAGCATATTCCCCTGAAGTCTCGCTGTATCCCTTAACTCCTCCAGCAAATTTGCAAAATTTATCTGATTTAATTCCATCATATCATGCTGTCCCTTCTGTCATTTCACATGTGTATGTGTAAAAAGATGATCCTGGCAGTACTCATAATTTCCATTGCATTTGGAGCAAAAACGAAATTCTGCATCAGGATTATCCTCGCTGTTTTTACCACAGATCGCGCATTTGTGCTTTGACACGCTGACTGGTTTGGCCCGTTTCACTTCTCTGCTGTATTCATGGCGTCTCCTCACCTGCCGCGGCGACATACGCATGCCTAACCCACTTCTAGTCATCAGGAAAAACACGACAAAGTTGAGAAGCGATGCGCCAATAACAATCTTCCCAATGATATCACTCTGCAAAAACTGTACCACCAAAAGCGCACCATACGCAATTCCCATCCACTTCACCTTGATGGGAATGATGAACATCAGCAATACCTGTATCTCCGGAAAGGTCGCCGCAAATCCCAAAAAGATAGACATATTGACAAAATAGGTGCTGAAGCTGTGCGCCACAAGACGGAAATAGGTCGTTGAACCATATGTTTCCCGCAGTGCATAGGAATAGAATGCCGGCATATAGCTGATTCCCATGATCAGAAAGCTTCCCAGTATCGTAAAGAGCATTCCCATAAAAAGATACACATTGTAATAGAAGGTTCCCCATGTCCGCTCAAGATTCGTTCCCACAGAATAGTAAAACATAAGCATCACTATCGTAAACAAATCAAAGCTTGACGGTGGAATAATAACCCATGTGACAAGCCTCCAGATCTGCCCATGGAGTATCAGATACGGATTCAGTGTCAGGAAATCCATGACCGCCGGACTGATAAACTCCAGTATATATCCGAGCACATACCCCAATATCAAATATAATGAGAGATTGGGTATCGCATATTTCCCCAGCTTCCGCTCCATTTTGTTCAGAAAATTCATAATTTCACATTCCTGCCTTTCACCTTTAAAATAAACTCGTTATTCCAGTATAACATTCACCACAAAAAATGTAAACCAATCTAAATTTATCCAAATGAAATATTATATTTTTTTTAGATTTGCAGGTATTATTCCCATCTGTTCTTTCATACATATATAACAATTTAAAATCGATAGCAAACCTTTTTCGTAAGATTTTCCAAAAAAGTATAAAGTTTTCAACAACTTTTAATCAACTGTTTTATTGCGTTTTAGAAAACACTGTCGTATAATAGCAAATGTACGTTGAATGAGTCGAATTGTACGTATTGTGTTTTAACGATAGAAAGGCATGGTTATTTTCATGAATAAAAATAAGGAATTCTATACACTTGGAATCGATATTGGTTCCACCACTGTAAAAGTGGCAATATTAGACGCAGAACACACTCTGCTCTTCTCTGATTACCAGCGGCACTACGCCAATATCCGTGAGACGCTTTCCTCGCTTTTGCAAGATGCATACACGAAGCTTGGCAATCTGACGCTGCATCCCATGATCACGGGTTCCGGCGGACTGACGCTCGCGAACCATTTAGGTGTACCATTTGTACAGGAGGTAATCGCAGTATCCACCTCCTTGCAGGAACTTGCTCCCAAGACAGATGTCGCGATCGAACTTGGCGGCGAAGACGCTAAAATCATCTATTTTGAAGGCGGCAACGTAGAACAGCGCATGAATGGGATCTGTGCGGGCGGCACAGGCTCTTTTATTGACCAGATGGCCTCCCTGATTCAGACGGACGCTTCCGGTCTCAATGAATATGCAAAAAATTATCATTCTTTATATACTATTGCGGCGCGCTGCGGTGTGTTTGCAAAGACCGATATCCAGCCACTGATCAATGAAGGCGCCACAAAGGAGGATTTGTCAGCCTCTATTTTTCAGGCTGTGGTCAACCAGACAATCAGTGGACTTGCCTGCGGAAAGCCAATCCGTGGTCATGTAGCCTTTTTGGGCGGTCCGCTTCATTTCCTGTCAGAGCTCAAGGCTGCGTTTATCCGCACCTTAAAGCTTGATGAGGAGCATATTATTGACACCGCAAATTCCCATCTTTTCGCAGCGATTGGCTCCGCTCTCAACGCCAAAGAGGAAGTTTACTTCTCCATGTCTGAGATGGTTGATAAGCTTTCTTCCGATATTAAAATGGAGTTTGAAGTTGCCCGGATGGAACCTTTGTTTTCTGACGAAAAAGATTACGAAAGCTTCCAGTCAAGACACGGCTCACACCATGTAAAAAACGCAAAGCTTGCAGAGTATCACGGCAAATGTTTTCTTGGAATCGATGCCGGCTCCACCACAACAAAAATTGCAGTGGTTGCAGAGGACGGTACACTGCTGTACTCTTTCTACAGCAACAATAACGGCAGTCCGCTGAATACCGCTATTTCCTCGATTCAGGAAATCTATCGTCTGCTTCCTGCGGATGCCACGATTGTGCACTCCTGCTCTACAGGCTACGGAGAAGCTCTTTTTAAAGCCGCTTTTATGCTCGATGAGGGAGAAGTCGAGACGGTGGCTCACTACTATGCTGCTGCCTTCTTCAATCCTGATGTCGATTGTATTATCGATATTGGCGGACAGGATATGAAGTGTATCAAGATTAAGAACCAGACTGTCGACTCTGTACAGCTCAACGAGGCTTGTTCCTCCGGGTGCGGTTCTTTCATTGAAACGTTCGCAAAATCATTAAATTACAGCGTACAGGACTTTGCGAGGGCTGCTCTTTTTGCAAAGCACCCGATTGACCTTGGCACCCGCTGTACTGTATTTATGAACTCTAAGGTAAAACAGGCGCAAAAAGAAGGCGCTGAGGTGTCGGATATCTCAGCGGGTCTTGCTTATTCTGTCATCAAAAATGCCCTGTTCAAGGTCATCAAAGTGTCCGATGCAAGCGAACTTGGCAAGAATATCGTCGTGCAAGGCGGTACTTTCTACAATGATGCTGTCCTTCGCAGCTTTGAGAAAATTGCCGGCTGCGAGGTAATCAGACCTGATATTGCGGGCATTATGGGCGCTTTTGGCGCTGCCCTGATCGCAAGGGAGCGCTATCAGGCTGCCCCGGAAAGCACCACCACAATGCTCACTATCGACCAGATTAATGAGCTTGCATTCACCACTTCACTGGTAAAATGCAAGGGCTGTACAAACTCCTGCCGCCTGACAGTCAACAAGTTCTCTGACGGCAGAAGCTACATATCCGGCAACCGCTGTGAGCGTGGTCTTGGAAAAGCCAAAACCGACAACAACATACCAAACCTCTTTGCGTACAAGCTGAAACGAATGTTTTCCTATGAACCGCTTTCCGATGCAGAGGCTGTTCGCGGGCGTGTCGGCATTCCAAGAGTTCTGAATATGTACGAGAATTATCCGTTCTGGTTCACTCTGTTTACGAAGTTGAAATACCAGGTTGTACTCTCACCATTGTCCAACAGAAAGATCTATGAAATGGGAATCGAGTCCATTCCGAGTGAGTCGGAGTGTTATCCCGCCAAGCTCGCACATGGCCATGTAGAGTGGCTGATTCAGCAAAATGTTGACTTTATCTTCTATCCGGCTCTGTTTTATGAGCGAAATGAGTTTGACGAGGCAAACAACCATTACAATTGTCCTATTGTAACATCGTATTCAGAAAACATCAAAAATAACGTAGAAGCAATCGGACGCGGCGAGGTTGTGTTTAAAAATCCATTTATGTCCTTCCGGGAGCCATCCTTAATCGTACAGTCCTTAGCAAAAGAGTTCCCTGACCTTCCTGCTGACGAGCTCAAAGAGGCTGTCGATGCGGCATGGAAGGAGCTTGACAATGTGCGTCAGGATATGTGCAAAAAAGGGGAGGAAGTGATTGACTACCTCGAGCGGAATCATGCGCGCGGTATTGTGCTTGCAGGCCGTCCATACCATATTGATCCCGAGATTAACCATGGTATTCCGGAGTTGATCAACTCGTATGGTATTGCTGTCCTCACAGAGGACGCGGTATCACATCTCGCAAAGCCGGAGCGCCCCCTGATTGTGTCCGACCAGTGGATGTACCACTCAAGGCTTTACGCTGCCGCAAGCTATGTCAAGACGCGCGATGACCTGGATCTGATCCAGCTCAACTCGTTTGGCTGCGGACTGGATGCTGTCACGACGGACCAGGTCAATGATATTCTGTCAGGTTCTGGCAAAATTTATACCTGTCTGAAGATTGACGAAGTAAACAATCTCGGTGCTGCGCGAATCCGTATCCGTTCGCTTCTGTCTGCGATCCGCGTGCGCGAACAGCGTCACCAGGAGCGGGAAATTCACTCAAGCCGCATGAACAGAGTGATCTTTACAAAAGAAATGCGCAAGAATTACACCATATTGTGTCCTCAGATGTCACCGATTCACTTTGATCTTTTGGAGCCGACATTCCGAAGATGCGGTTACAACCTGGTCGTGCTGAACAATGACAACAGGGGCAGTATCGATATGGGACTCAAATATGTCAACAATGATGCCTGCTACCCGTCTTTGCTGGTAGTTGGACAGATTATGGAAGCTGTGTTATCAGGTCAGTATGATACGGACCATCTCGCAGTCGTGATGTCACAGACCGGCGGTGGCTGCCGTGCCACAAACTACATCGGATTTATCCGCCGCGCCCTGGAAAAGGCTGGTTACCAGCACATTCCGGTCATCTCAATCAATTTGTCGAAGTTGGAGAGCAATCCAGGCTTCAAGCTTACACCGATGCTGCTGCTTCGCGCCGTATACGCTGTAAACTTTGGGGATATCTTTATGCGATGTGTATACAGAATGCGTCCTTATGAGACTGTTCCTGGTTCCGTAGAAGCAGTTCATCAGAAATGGATTAAAAAGTGCTGCGATTTCCTTGGACGCAAATACTTATCCTTTAACACCTATAAGAAAATGTGCCGTGAAATGATTGCCGAGTTTGACGCAATCCCTGTACTCGATATCAAAAAGCCGCGTGTCGGAGTGGTCGGTGAGATTCTCGTGAAATTCTCTCCTGCAGCGAATAACCGGCTTGTGGAACTTCTCGAGCACGAGGGCGCAGAGGCAGTCGTACCTGACTTGATGGATTTTATGTTCTACTGCTTCTACAACCAGTTATACAAAGCTGAAAATCTTGGCACCAGCAAAAAAGCTGCGGACATCAGCAGACTCGGCATCAAAGCAATCCAGATGTTGAGAAAGCCGATGTGCGAAGCCTTCACCGCAAGCGAGCACTTCATCCCGCCTGCTGATATCTATGAGACAGCCCGTCATGCTGAAGAGATTGTCTCTATTGGCAATCAGACCGGGGAAGGATGGTTCCTCACTGGCGAGATGCTTGAGTTAATCAATACCGACACGCCAAATATCGTGTGTACACAGCCCTTTGGCTGTCTGCCAAACCATGTTGTCGGCAAAGGTGTCATCAAAGAGCTTCGGAAGCGCCACCCGGAGGCAAACATTGTCGCCATAGATTATGACCCAGGCGCCTCCGAGGTCAATCAGCTCAACCGTATCAAGCTGATGCTCTCCACCGCGCAGAAGAACCTGAACAAAGCTATGGAAGCTGCGGAAGCCGAGAAAAAAGCTGTGGAACAGGAAACCAAGAAAAAGGCTTCCCGAAAAAAGCACTCAAAAAACAGCAAAAAGAACAATGCAAAAAACAAATCTGCTTAGCAATAAAAATACAGGGCTGTCAGCCCTGTATTTTTATTGCTGTGTCGTTGTCTCTGGCTCCTCCTCCTGTACAGTCAAAGTGTCAATACTGTTTTCAAGAAAGTCTGTAACAGTATAGGAATCTGTTGTATACACAGTCTCCTGTTCCGACTCCAGACACAGGTAATAATCCCCTGTCAAATTATTGTAATCCCCAATAAGAACCATATACTCTGTTGTGCCATCCGATATTCGTATCGAAGCTGCAGGTTCGTCAAATCCGTACTGCGCGACATCTTCCACGTCCTCTATACGATTGGTGGAAGTCAGCGATACAAGTTTTCCAATCATACGTTCTATAATTGTTTCATCAACAACAAGCGTCTTATCCTCATCATAAATCCACACATCATCCTGTCTGGTAAACTGACAGGTCCCGCTATCATTTGTAAAGGACAATTTGTTGACTGCCTCCTGATCCAATGTTGTAATTGAATAGCTTTGCGTCTCGCCAGCCGCTTCCTCTGTCGGTAATTCAAATACAAGTACCAGAGCCACAATGGCAAGAACCAGTACCAGACACAGAATCATCAGCTGTTTTTTCTGCTTTTTCATCTCTATCTCTTCCTCCTGTTCAGCCAGATTACGATACCGATGGTAATCAATGCAAGCGGCACCACAACCACCATCACAACACCGAAGAATATCACATCCCCTGCCGAAACGGCCAGCATTTCCATCTGATAACTTTTTGCGGGAATGGATACACTTGTCTCATGCTCTGCCATCGAACTCATAATATTCGAGAACAGTTTTTTGTTATTTCCCGACACTGCCATATCGATATTGTCCATAAACATACTGGCGCTCGAAAATACATATAGTACCGCACTATCATTTTCTGCCGCTTTCTCGGCCTTTACACCAATATATACCGGTCCCTCGATATCACCTTCCTCATATGTGTACATGGACGCATTTCCTATATTGGTCTTTACAAGAGAACTGTCAGACCCATACAGCAGCTTTGTATATATGATATCTTCTGCTTCCTCATCTGTTATTCCAATTCCCTGTGCAAACGGCGCAAGCAGATAGGTATACGCACCATTGAGCCCTTCTGTTTCTGATGCATATGCAACCTCGGGCAGCAGATATGTCGGTTCCTGATAATAATGACTGCTGTCATTATCCACTACATACCCTTCCTGAAACGTCATGCCAAACTCTGCTAGGATCCGCTCAAGATTTGGAAACGCTATCCCATTGTAGTCTGTCGTAATCAGCACCTTGCCGCCCTTATTCAGATATGCGATTATCTTGTCTGCATCATCCTGTGAAAGATCCGACTCTGGCGCATGAATCAGCACGCACTCCGCATCTTCCGGTACTGCATCATAGTTCATGAGGTTGATTGTCTCACTCTCAATATTTTCCTTCTCAATCGCCGCCTGAAAGCCTGCGTCCAGCGTATACTCATTGTGTCCGGCTATCATATATATTTTAGGCATATTATCACTGATACAATAGTCAATCGCGCTGGTAATCTGCCCTTCCGCGTCATATCCTGTAATATTTTGCTGATACGTAGAATAGTCAAACTCTGTCTCGTACAAATCCTGATACGATATGATTTTATACCGTTTTCCACTTTCCACTATAATACTGTTCATTGTAATACTGCCTGCCGCATATTGATTGACAAACTGGGGATTTGCCACCGGGTCAATATATGTGATGCGAATATAGGGCGACGCATCTGCGTAACCTTTGAGCGTCTGTGCCACGGTTGTGTCCGCGCTGTTCTCATCCTGTATCACATAGATTTCAATATCCTCGTCAAGTGTCTTCAGAACATTCTGCGTCTGCTCTGTGAGTGTGTACATCTTGTTTGAAGTGATATCAAAATTGGTATAGTTCTTTGGAAGCCTGGACGCAATCAGATTGACAACTACAACAAGCGCAATCACAATGCAGACTGTGACAGAACTATAGGCTCCCATGGAAAAATTATGGACTGATACACTGTATCTGCGCTTTTGGATGGACTGAGCCGTCAGAAACAACATCAATACAATCACACTGACAAAATATACCACAGACGTCATATCCAGTATACCGTAAGTCATATCCATAAATCGTTTCTGAAAATCAAAGACTGACAAAAACTGTGTCAATATATTTCCAGTTGAAGAGATCAAATCTTCAATTCCTGCCATCATATAGGTCACAAACAGAATCGCAAATGACAATACCGCCGCAATCACCTGGCTTTCCGTGATGCTGGAGATAAACAAACCCACTGCTATACAGGTAAGTCCATACAGTACAAATGCCAGAATCACCACGCAGGACTCTCCCAGTGGCACTTCGCCGTAACGGCGTAAATATAACGGAACAGCGCACATCAGGATAACCGGAATCATAAAGATTGCCGCCATCGAAAGAAACTTTCCAACTACAATCTTCCCTACTGCAACCGGCGCTGTCAGAATCATCTGATCTGTCCGCTGCTTTCGCTCCTCCGCCAGTATCCTCATGGACAAAATCGGTATGGACAGCCAGAACAACAGAAGTATCGCGCTTAATGTATAAGCCAGATAAGGGATTCCGGATGCAAAATTGTATACAGTCGCATACAGTGCGAAAAAGAAAATCATAACTGCGATAAAGAGAAACCCGATCACAGAATGCATGTAGGACATAAACTCTTTCTTAAATATTGCTATCATCGACTGATTCCTCCTCTTTTTCTATATTCTTGTTTTCCGTATCCTCGTGTTTTTCGTCTTCTCCAGTCAGCTCTAAAAATACATCCTCCAATGACCGTTCTTTGCGTGTCAGTTCCATGATTGGAAGTTTTGCATCATTTAATTGGTAAAACAGCGCTTCCCTGATATCCTCATTTCGCTGTATCTTTAAATCTACTGTAATACAGTCTTTCTCTTTTGATGCGCCAAAAGAATATCCTGTAATCTGCGGATAGTCTTGCAGTACCCTCTCCAGACGTTCCTGTTCTCCCTTTACGCAGAGTGACATCTCGATGCCCCCTCGCAGCATTGTCATGAGTCCCTCCCGCGTGTCACTCGCAACTAATTTTCCTTTGGAAATAATCATAATATGGTCACACACTGCACTTACCTCTGACAGGATATGTGAACTCAATATCACTGTATGCTTCTTGGCAAGTTCCCGCATCAGTTCCCGCATTTCGATCATCTGCTTTGGATCCAGACCAACGGTTGGTTCATCCAGAATTATAACCTCAGGATATCCTATCATCGCCTGTGCAAGCCCCACTCTCTGCTTATATCCTTTTGACAGATTCCTGATCAGTCTGCCGCTGACTTCCCCAATTCCTGTCTGCTCCATAATACTCTCAATCTGCTCTATCCGCTCTGCTTTTGGCACCTTTTTCAACGCCGCAGCAAACTTTAAATACTCCCATACCGTCATATCGGTATAGACTGGCGGAATCTCAGGCAGATATCCAACTGATTTTTTTGCTTTCTCTGGTTCTTTCAGCATGTCATAGCCGTTTATTGTAACAGTTCCTTCCGTGGCGGCAATATATCCCGTCATCATATTCATGGTAGTACTTTTGCCAGCCCCATTGGGTCCCAGAAAGCCGTAGATCATTCCCCTGTCAATATGAAACGACAAATGGTCTACCGCAATGTGCTCCCCATACTTCTTTGTCAAGT
Organism: uncultured Lachnospiraceae bacterium; assembly: GCA_947178145.1. Lineage (GTDB taxonomy): Bacteria > Bacillota > Clostridia > Lachnospirales > Lachnospiraceae > COE1. Next base: position 20,929 of record CAMWXE010000001.1, read on the forward strand.
TCTTCACTTCAATCAATTCATATTCCTCCCTGTTATCGATGCACCGATCTGTTCAAGTACATATAGAATTTAGACAATCCAATACACCAGACAGCCCATATAACATTCTATGGAAAAATCATGAAAAAAGTATGGAAAAAATGTGATAAAAGTGTGTTTAAAAATCTTACAATAAAAAAGCTTTCCGAATCATTATCCGAAAAGCTTTTGCATGAAATATTCATATTACAATTCGCAGTTGTTCACTGTTCTTGGGAATGGTATCACATCTCTGATGTTTCCCATACCTGTCAGATACATAACACAGCGCTCAAAACCAAGTCCAAACCCTGCGTGTCTGGCGCTTCCATAACGTCTCAAATCCAGATAAAAATCATAATCCTCCGGTTTCAGATGGCACTCCTGCATTCTCTGCTCGAGAACGGAAAGCTTGTCCTCCCTCTGGCTTCCGCCGATAATTTCTCCGATACCGGGAACAAGACAGTCCATCGCCGCAACGGTCTTGCCATCCTCATTGAGCTTCATATAGAATGCCTTAATTTCCTTTGGATAATCGGTCACAAATACAGGCCTTCCAAACAGACTTTCAGTCAGATACCGCTCATGCTCGGTCTGCAGATCACAGCCCCATGAAACCTTGTACTCAAACTCGTCATTGTGCTTCTCAAGCTCTGTGACAGCATCCGTGTAAGTGATATGACCAAACTCGGAATTTGCCACATGCTGCAGTCTTTCAATCAATCCCTTATCCACAAACTGATTAAAGAACGCCATCTCCTCCGGCGCATTCTCCAGCACATAGTTGATGATATATTTGAGCATACTTTCCGCAAGCATCATGTCATCCTTTAAATCCGCAAAAGCAATCTCTGGCTCAATCATCCAGAACTCTGCCGCATGGCGTGTTGTATTCGAATTCTCAGCGCGGAAGGTAGGCCCAAACGTATAAATATTCTTGAATGCCATTGCGTAAGTCTCGCCATTTAACTGTCCGCTTACGGTCAGATTAGTCGGCTTATTAAAGAAATCTTTGCTGAAATCTACTTCTCCATTTACCATCGGCAAATTCTTCAAATCCAATGTTGTAACCTGGAACATCTCTCCTGCGCCCTCGCAGTCACTGCCAGTAATCAATGGTGTGTGCACATAGACAAAATCCCTCTCCTGGAAGAATTTGTGAATCGCATAGGCACAGAGGGAACGTACCCGGAACACGGCCTGAAATGTGTTGGTGCGCGGTCTCAAATGAGAAATCGTTCTGAGATATTCAAAACTGTGTCTCTTTTTCTGCAATGGATAATCCGGCGTGGAATCACCTTCGATTTCGATTCTCGTCGCCTGTATCTCAAATGGCTGTTTTGCCTCTGGCGTGAGCGTCACGACACCGGTCGCAATCACTGCAGCGCCCACATTCAGCTTTGAGATGCTTCCAAAATTGTCCAGCGCATCGCTGTATACCACCTGAAGCGGTTCAAAAAAAGTACCATCATTTATCACCAGAAAACCAAATGTTTTAGAGTCTCTCTTACTTCTGAGCCACCCGCCAATGGTTACCTCCTGATCTGCATACTCCTTATAATTGTGATATAATTCACGTATGTTTACCATCCTTGTCTTTCCTTTCCCTCATCAAAGTATATTGGAATGGTTTTCCCATTGAAAAAAGTCCATTCACCCTGCTTTCCATTATACCCTTTTCAGGCTATGTACGCAATTGTGTTTGGACTTTTTCTTAAAAATTTTTCATTACCTAATACTTTTTTGTGCGTGATAATGTACTTTGCCTACTGCGCAGTCTGCATCTGTGCCATTTGAATAATATCGGAAATCTCCATTCCAGACTTCTCAACAGCCATTCTGAGCTCGTTCAATTCTTCCATCTTCTGCATCTCCAAAAGTTCATTGAGCTCGTCTCTCTCCTTTTTGATTCTTGTCGACAGTGCATCAATCAGCTCTTCTTTCTGCGCAATCTTCTCCTGTATTGATTTTTTTACTCCTCTTGCCATACTCTTTCTCCTCTATCCTTATTATGATAACTATAGCCATGCATGTACAAATCACACTACAATCCCAGTATGACTGATTTGTTACTGCTATGTAATAAATTATATGGACAAGAAAGGAAAAATATTCATCGTTTTCTATTTTTTAGCACTTCTTCTCCTTGACTTTTCAAAAAAATGATCGATTTCTCTTTTAATGTCTGCAGGCTGCAGGGATTTCGACAAATATCCTTCTGGTTTCAGTTCAATGACCTTTCTGACACTCTCCTTATCGACTCTGCCCGTCAGGAAAAAGACTGGAATATTGGCAAAATCCTCCTCAGCGCGAATCATTTCCAGGACCTGACTGCCATTGCAGACCGGCATCTCATAATCCAACAGAATCAAATCCGGTCTGTCCAAAATAATACTTCTGATTGCAGACAACCCTGACTTGGCTGTTATCACCTCATAATCCTTATCCAGCAAATCACTCATCGTCTTCAACATAAACTCGGAATCATCCACCACGAGAATTCTCTCTTTCTGACTGATTTCATTTTTTTCTATTTGGTTATGATTTAAATATTTCTCTACTTCAGCCATGGCGTTCTCTGTGATAATAGAAACTCCGCCACCGCTCTGAAACAAATCCGTTGCAGTTACACAATAGGCAAAATATCCTTTTCCTGTGTCAAACAACAGACTAAAATGAGGACTTATTTTCTCAAATACTTTCTGAAACTGCTCATATGTCAGAAGCTGTTCCTCTTTTATCTCAAAATTTTCTGAAGACGGGAAATATCTCTTGACACGCTCCACCAGCTGTCTTGCTACGTATCTTGCTGCATTCATCAGCATAGTAGTTACTGCTTCAGATTTTGTATCCATCACACTGCCAATCGTACTTACAATGAGACGCTCTTCGAATACCAGAAAAAACTCCCACTTTTTCTTATCTTTGGTGCTGTAAATCAAACGGTAATAGATGCCATTTCCAAACTTCTCACCGGCATAACAGTCGCTGATCAGCCGCGAATCCAGCTGAAACATACTGCGAAGCAGATTCGTAATGGTCTGCCCCATTACCGCCTGCTCCTCCTCTGGCTGAAGCTTCTCCCACTGTTTGATATTTTCACCTCTGACAATCGCATTATCCTCTATCAATGTATGTCCGATCAGCCATCCCGCACATACCCCCAGGAAATGGTTGATTGCCTCTTCCGAATAATGTGTCAGCTCCAGTTCCCGCTCAAGCGCCGGAATCGTTCTGTCGCGAAAGTTTTTATGAATGCGCCTATGCATCTCAAATCCCGCATAATGAACGGATAGCATATATGCTTCTTCATCTGCAAAATGCTTAAGTGCATGATCTCTAAAGTACTTTACCGCCTCCTGACAAACCCACTGGCTTTTCTCTTCCTGCTTCCCCAAGTCAAACAGCTTATTCAGAATACTAAACAGTTTCCTGTGCTCTTTATCAATAACCTCAACACCAATATTATAACGATCCTGCCATACTAATTGATTTCCCATGTAATCTTCTCCTTTGCCATAATCTTTATATTGTTGGTACATCAGTAACATCCCTTCATGCTTTCTATTGCATACGCTTCAAAAATTCTCTGACATTCGCCTCAATATCACCTTTAAAAATTGCAGAACCAGTGACGATCACATTTGCGCCTGCTGCAAGATTCATCTCCAAATTGCCAAGTGTCACACCTCCATCAATCTCCAGTTTCACATTCGGATAACTCTGATTGATGATACGACGCATTTCCTTGATCTTATCAATGCAGTCAATGATATACTCCTGTCCGCCAAAACCAGGACGTACTGTCATTACAAGGACCATATCTACCACATCCATATAAGGAAACACTGCACTTATGGGCGTCTCGGGATTAATTGCAATCCCTGTTTTTGCTCCAAGCTCTCTGATTTTGGCAAGTGTCTCTGGAACACAGCCGCACGCCTCCACATGGATGGTAATGCTGTCTGCTCCAAGCTGTATTAATTCCTCTATATAGCGCTCGGGCTTTTCTACCATCATATGCACATCCATAAAGAGATTAGAACGTTTCCGCACACACCGAAGAACTGGCATTCCAAAGGAAATGGAAGGAACAAACATTCCATCCATGACATCAATATGAAGATAGGGTGCCCCCGCCTTTTCCACAAGCTCCACCTGTCTACCGAGTTCCCAAAAGTCAGCTGCCAGTATTGAAGGACATAAATAATTCATGTTAGTATTTCCTCTTTTCTTTTTCTTTTAGTTCTTCATAAAATGCAACATAGTTGTCATATCGGACTCTGCTGATATGGCCTTCCTCTAAAGATTTCCTTACTTCACACACCGGTTCATGAATATGAGCACATGTCATAAATTTACACCTTACCCTATAAGGCTCAAATTCCGGATAATATTGTTGTAGTTCCTCTTTCGGCAAATCAAATAGCGATAACGAACTAAATCCAGGAGTATCCATAATGTATGTATTCTCTGAAATCGCTATCAGCTCAGAATGTCTTGTCGTATGCTTTCCGCGCGCGATCTTCTCGCTGATTTCACCGGTCTCCAGTTTCCTGTCCCGCTGCAGGCAATTGATCAGAGAAGATTTCCCCACTCCGCTCGGCCCCGCAACTGTTGTCGTTTTTGCGTACAGTACCTCTGTCAACAAATCAATACCTTCTTTTTTCATAGCGCTTACAAACAATATTCGGCATCCACTATTTCCATATATCTCTTCGATCTGTTTCTTTTGTTGACTATCTGAAATATCACTTTTGTTAAAGCACAAAATACATTCTAATCCCTGCTGACGCATCATAATCAGAAAACGGTCAAGCAGATTGTAGTTTGGTTCTGGTTTTGTCATGGCAAAGATCAATAATGCCTGATCAATATTCGCAACTGCCGGACGTATGAGTTCGCTTTTTCTGGGAAGGATTTCCATAATGTTCCCTTCCAAATCCTTCCTGTCCGTAACCTCAAACAAGACCTCATCACCTACTAGCGGTTTGACCTTTTCTTTTCTAAAAATTCCCTTTGCCTTACATTCATAGATCTCTCCACCCAAGACATGAACATAATAAAAACCAGCTATCCCTTTTATAATCTTCCCCTGCATAACCCCTACTCACTTAAATAGATTCGTGAAGAACGCCTGCCCTTGGCGTTCTTCCAAAAACTTAGCAAATCTAAAGCTGCGTCTTTTGCAGCTTTAGATGCGCTTAGTTTTTTAGTGTTTTGAAAATTGCACATTTTGCTTAATTACTGTCGCCTGCGGACTCACCTGCGTGGTCTGGTTTCCATCGGCATCAGTCACAATCTCCTCCACATTTTTAAGATATGTGATGACCACAATCCCATACGCCGACGGACTTGTAAAGTTATTCAAATTAATCGGTACCGGAAAAGCCGTCACTTTCTGGTTACTCCACAATGTCTGACCTTCGTCAGCAGTCATAAGTGTAACAATCGCATCCCCACCTATATAATCCTCTGGTGCCTGCACCAGCAAATCACAACTGTATGTCGATACCTCAACTCCGATGCTCACTCTTAAGTCAACCGTCGTACCCACACTGACATTGGAACCTGCCACATAGCTCTGATAGCAAATCTGTCCCTCAGGATATTCCGAATTGTATGTTTCCTCGACCTTATTTACCACAAGACCTGCTGCTTCCAGCGTACTGATTGCGGCTTCTTTGGAGTTTCCTAACACCTCTGGCATGCGAACCTCTGTATTATCACTACCTTTGCTTAGTACTATTGTAATCTCTGACTCTATTGGTGCTATCGTATTTCCTGCTGGCGACTGCGATATAATAATTCCCTTCGCATACTCCGACGAGTACTCATCGGTCTTTGCAACCTTAAATCCTGCATTCGTCAGTGCTGCAGTGCCCTCTGCCTCTGACAGCCCCTCAACAGGCGGTATCGAAATTCCTTCTGATCCTGCACTGACAGTAAGTACAATTGTCGTATTCATGAGAATTTTATCATTGGCAAGCACGGACTGTCCATCTTCAAGCGCTGCTGCTATGACCTCATTTTTGGCATATTGTGTTGTCTCTATGAATGTCGTTTTGTACCCCAGGCCGACGGAATTCAGTGCAGTCTTTACTTCATCAATGTCGTGGCCTTCAAACTCCGGCATCACTGCCCGCTCAACATCGTTATTACTGCTGCCCTGACTTTGAGAAGGCAGGTTGCCCATCTGCTCAAAGATACCAGTTGCCTGACCTACAAAATATAAAAAGATACAACCGATGACTACTGCCGCAATCACCGTAAGCACTGTCGTAAGTCTTTCCGCCTTTGGATTGTAATCATATTCATTCCTGCCATAACGTTCTGGATAGTCATAGTCGTCATACACATACCCGCCATCGCGCACATTCTGTCGATTGACCGTCTCCTGTGTATAATCCTCCTCGTAATAATCGTATTCTTTGCTCGGCTTACTCTGATTTGTCTTGGGTTTTGCACTTTTTTTCGCTTTATTTTGTTTGGTCTTATTCTTCGTTTTCTTATCTGCTTTTTTTGAGCCAGCTCCATTCTCACTTCCGTAACGGGTATCATCCGATACTTTTGACGACTTCTGCCGATTCTTTCTTACCGGCTGCTCCATGACAGCTTCCTCGTAATAATCTTCCTCATAAGAGGTATCATCATAGAAGTCTGTATCACTGTAATCAATGTTATTATTCTTTCTCCTGGACGGTGCCGGCTTGATCTGATCAGGTATTGCCTCCAATTCTTCCTCATCGGCATAAATCTCCCTGCGCGGCACTTTGTCTTCCCACACGGTATCCAGCACTCCTGGTATCGGAATTGGCTCTGGTGATGTCATCTGGCTGCTAACCAGGCTGCCTGGCACAGTCTTTGTCTTACCCGTATCATCCTCTGTATCCACCTGTGCAATCACCGCATCCGGATTGATCAGCGAATGCTTTAAATCCGCTATCATCTCTCCCATGCTTTGATACCGCCGGTCAGGACTTTTCTGTGTACATTTCATAACAATATTTTCCACACTCAACGGTATTTCAGGTACAAAATCCCGCATCAGAGGCATCGGATTCTGTATATGTTTAATCGCGATCGCCACTGTTGTATCTCCATTGAATGGCACACGCCCTGTAAGCATTTCAAATATCGTGACACCCAGCGAGTAAATATCGCTTTTCTCATCCGAGAAACCACCTCTTGCCTGCTCTGGCGAAGTATAATGAACCGACCCCATTACATTAGAAGTAATGGTATTGCTTGACGCCGCTTTCGCAATGCCAAAATCTGTTACTTTTACCTTTCCTTCTTTGGATATAATGATATTTTGAGGTTTGATATCTCTATGTATGATATGGTTGTTGTGCGCTGCCTCAATTCCCATCGCCACCTGTATTGCAATGCTTATGGCTTCTTTGGTTGTGAGCCTGACCTTCTTCTCGATATATTTTTTGAGCGTGATACCCTCCACGAGCTCCATCACGATATAGTGAATACCTTCCTCTTCTCCTACATCATATACATTCACAATATTCGGGTGCATCAATCCTGCAGCGGCCTGTGCTTCCACGCGAAACTTAGAGACAAAATTTCTGTTTTCTGAAAACTCCTGCTTTAGCACTTTCACAGCAACAAACCGGTTTAGCTTTTGATCCCTCGCCTTATATACATCCGACATTCCGCCAGTGCCGATCTTTTCAAGCACTTCATAGCGGTTCCCTATCAGCATTCCTAACTTAATCATTCTGACCTCCAAACGGTTCCACAAGAACCACAGCTATATTATCACGCCCGCCATTCTCATTGGCAGCCTCTATCAGATGTCTTCCAGCTTCCTCCAGGCTGCCGCTGCAAGCGATAATCCTGTGTATCTCGTCATCCTTCAACATATTGGTAAGTCCGTCTGTGCAGAGCAGAAGCTTTTCCGCAGGTCCAATATGTACATCAAAAAAATCCACAAGGACATATTCTTTGACACCGACTGCTCTTGTGATGATATTTTTATCCGGATGGATTCTAGCAGCTTCCCTGTCGATCCCTCCCATGTCCACCATCTCCTCGACAAGGGAGTGATCCTTGGTAATCTGCGTGATAAAGTCATTGATGATATACATTCTGCTGTCGCCCACATTTGCCACTGTCACATGACTTCCCTCAAAAGTGACTGCCACAAAAGTAGTTCCCATCCCTTTGTACTTTCTGTCCTGTCTGGATATCTTATTAATATGTGTATTGGCATCATCGATCGCCTTCTGCAAAATATTTTCTGCATCGTATTCTTCCGTATAGCGCTCAATCACTGATACCGCCTTATCCACCGCATGCTTTGACGCATAATCCCCCGCGTTATGTCCTCCCATACCATCTGCCACAATAAAAAGGTTTGGAAGATTTCCCACTGGCTTATCCGAAGTAAATAAGTAGTCTTCGTTAATTTCCCTTCTTCTGCCAACATCCGTTATAGAAAATAACTTCACTTTTTCTCCTCCCATCAGTGAAAATCCGTAACCTTACCACTCCGAAAATTTCCACATTTCCTTATATCTTAGCACATATGAAGCCTTAATTCAAGAATCAATGCAGGAAAACAAAAAAGCAAGGTTTCCCTTGCCTTTCATCTGCTGCCTCAATCGCCGGGGCATATTTCCAATTGTCCGGATTTCGCATGACGCCTGCGCAGCTGCCCGCAGGCCCCGTCGATATCCCGTCCCATCTCCCTTCGGACTGTTGCGTTGATATGTCTTTTTTCTAATTTATGCTGGAAATTGAGGACATTCCGTCGTTCCGACTCCACATAATCACGCTCTCTGATCGGATTGACCGGAATCAGGTTGACGTGACAGTTTAAACCGCCCACAAGACTGCACAGATTTTCAGCGTCCTCGTCTGTGTCGTTGACGCCGCCCACTAGACTGTATTCAAACGTGACACGCCTGCCTGTCCTGTCAAAATAATAACGGCAGGCATCAATCACTTCATCAATCTCATATTTGCCGGCAATGGGCATCAGCTCCTGCCGCTTTGCCTGTGTGGAGCCATGGAGGGACAATGCCAGTGTAATCTGCAGCCTTTCATCTGCAAGGCGTTTCATGTTTTCCACAATGCCGCATGTCGAGACAGTAACATTTCTCTGGCTGATATTCAGTCCGTTCTCATCCGTAACCATCTGTATAAAGCGCAGCAGATTATCATAATTGTCAAGCGGCTCACCTGTTCCCATCACGACGACGTTTGACACGCGCTCACCCGTGCTTCTGGATATGGCGTAGATCTGTTCAAGCATTTCCGACGGCGTGAGGTTCCGCTCCAGCCCGTCAAGCGTCGAGGCGCAGAACCGGCATCCCATGCGGCAGCCGACCTGCGAGGAAATACAGACCGAATTGCCGTGATGATACTGCATCCAGACACTCTCGACAAAATTGCCGTCTGGCAGCTCAAATAAAAATTTTCTGGTTCCGTCAAGCTTAGAAGTCTGAACAGTCACTTCTTTCAATGAAGTGTATTCATAATTTTCCGCCAGCTTCTCCCGCAGACTTTTCGGCAGATTTGTCATCTCATCATAGCTGCGCGCCAGCTTCACATGCATCCACTCATACAACTGCTTTGCGCGATACGGCTTTTCGCCCAGCTTTCCGATTTCAGTCTTCAATTCATCCAATGACAATGATTTTATATCCATCCACATCTCTTCCCCAAATAACGCTGCATCTTCACACTATATCGCAGCCTCAAAAACACTGATAAAAAACCCATCTGTATCGTGCACGCCCGGCAGCAGCTGCAGATACCCTTCTCTGGTCGTATTTGTATGGATGCATTCCGGCAGTGTATCATCAAGTGGCACTGGTGTCAGTCCCATCTCATCTCTCAGCCACATAAAATGCTCCTCATTCTCCTCCCGGTTAATCGTACAAGTACTAAAAAGCAGTCGCCCTCCCGGTTTCAGATACGATACCGCCATTGTAAGAATCTGCTTCTGCAGCACTGTGAGCTCCTTAACGGACTCCGGCGAAATATGATATTTAATGTCACGTTTCTTCCCGATCACGCCAAGCCCCGAGCACGGCACATCGGCAATCACAATATCTGCGGTACCCACGAGCGCCTCATCTCTCACCAGGGCGTCGCCAATCTCCGCAGATGTGTTCCGCAGCCCACATCTGTCAAAGTTCTCCCGCATCAATCCGACTTTGTTTGCAGATACATCCCTCGATATAACAGCGTAATTCACGTTGCACTTTTCCAGCAAATCTGCCACGAGCATTGACTTTCCGCCCGGTGCCGCGCAGAGATCCAGCACCCGCACGGCCTCCTGTCCACCCTTTAAGCCCCTGTTTTCAACATAGTTCTCCATACCAGCCGCCGCGACTGCGAGCATGGAACTGACATCCTGCACTACAAAAGCACCGTTTTCATAATATGGCAGCCTCGTAAGGTCATCTGTTCCCGACACTTTGTACGCATCAGGCCGATAGATGTGTCGTTCCATCGTTCCGCCCTGTGCCACAATCGCCTTCTGCACAGCACTCACAGCTGCCGCCATATCAATCCCGGTGATTTCAGGCACATCGCGAAAGCGAACTGTCACCGGATGCTCCTCTAAAAGCCCTGCAAGGACTGTCTCTGTGGTCTCCGCTCCAAGCTGTGCCGTCCACAGATCGACAATCCACTCCGGCATGGAATACTTCACTGACAGGCTTGTGTATACCATATCATTTTTGTTGCGCACAATATTCCTGAGCACCCCGTTCACAAACCCTTTCAGTGTGGCAAAGCCTTTTTTCTGCGCAAGCTTCACCGCCTCATTGCAGGCGGCGGCATCGGGCACTGCGTCCATGTACATAATCTGATACACACTCATGCGCATTATCGCGCGTATCGGCTTCTTCATTTTGTGCGTCTTTACTTTGGAATACTGGTCGAGCACATAGTCCAGCTCAATCTGCCGCTCCAGGGTTCCCTCATAGAGCCGTTTGATAAAAGACTTTTCCTGCTGTGAGAGAAAATTGTACTTATTCAACACATCCCGCACAATCACGTGAGAATATGCGTTTTCCGTCAGGAGCATCTCCAGCACAAGCATGCGCTGGTTTACATCCTGCATCTTATTCTGATTTTGAGCCATCGCTTTTTCCAATCCCCTTTAGTCACTCCGTCTGCCAGACAGCAGTAAAAGCCGCAAAAGCTGTAAAATAGATGCTGCCGCCGCCGCGACATACGTGTATGCAGCAGCCCGTAACACTTTAGCGCTCTTGCTGCGCTCGTCGCTCGTCACAATACCATACTGTTCTATGCAGACAAGTGCTCTCCTGGAAGCGTCAAACTCCACTGGAAGCGTCACAATCTGAAAGAGTACTGCAAGGGAAAACACCCATATTCCAATATTGATCAACACAGAACTGCTGCCCAGTATCAAACCGAGAATCACAATCGGAATACCAATCTTTGAACCGATATTTGCCGCTGGAACAAGCGCTGTCCTGATGTTAAGCGGTGCATACCCTTCATGGTGCTGCATGACATGTCCGCACTCGTGCGCCGCCACGCCAATTGCCGCGACAGATGTGGAATTATATACGCTGTCAGAGAGCCGCACCACCTTCTTTGACGGATCATAGTGGTCTGTCAGGTTCCCCCTGATATGCTCCACCCGCACATCATGAATCCCTTTGCTTCGCAGTATAGCCTCTGCGGTCTGCGCGCCTGTCATGCCTGACATGCTCCTCACTCCCGCATATTTGTTAAATGTAGCGTTTACCCGTGCGGATGCAATGATGCTCAGCACCGCGCCAATCAGTACCAATAAATACGTAGGATCAAAATAATACCCATAATAAAATGGCATAACAACAACTCCTTTCCTGAGAACCAACTAACCGAAAAGCATTCCCGCCTTCCACTGATTGCCGAGCAGGAAGCTCTTTGCATCCATGCGCTTTTTCCCTTCCAGCTGCAGCTCATGTATTCTTAAAATTCCCTTTCCACAAGCCACATCAATGAAGTCTTTCGCGACTGCGACAACCGTTCCAGGCTGCGCATCCTTCACCCTGCCGCCATCCAGCGCGTCGCTGCTCCAGATCTTGACACTTTTCCCCTGATAAAACGTGTATGCACTCGGCCACGGATTCAGCCCTCTGACAAGCCTTTCAATACACGCCGCATCCTGTGTCCAGTCAATCCTTCCCATCGATTTATCCATCATTTTCACATGGCTTGCAAGGCTTTCATCCTGCTTAACCGGCGTGATTGCGCCATTTTCAATCAAGGGAAGTGTCTCCACGATGAGCTCCGCGCCTGCCTGCGCAAGCTTGTCAAATAATGTCTCTGCTGTCTCCTTATCCTCTATGATAACCTTTTTCTGTGTAAGTATGTCACCTGTATCAACCCCTGCATCCATCTGCATGATCGTGATACCCGTCTCGCGTTCCCCATCGATAATGCACTGGTTGATGGGCGCTGCACCCCGGTATTTTGGCAGCAGGGATGCATGAATATTGATACAGCCAAATCTTGGCATCTCCAATATCTGTCTTGACAAAATCTGTCCAAAAGCTGCCACGACATAAACATCAGCCTCGTACCGATTCAGTTCCGCAATCGCCTCCGGCGTCTTAATCTTTACCGGCTGAAACACTGGGATTCCATGTCTGACAGCGCACTCCTTCACCGGCGAACACTGCACCTGGCCGCTTCTTCCCTTTGCCTTGTCGGGCTGCGTCACGACAGCAGTAATCTCATGCCCTGCCCTGATGAGCGCCTCAAGCGCACCCACCGAGAAATCGGGCGTTCCCATATAAACGATTCTCATATCAAACTCCCTTTCGTCCGCTTCAGCGGACACTCAAATCAAGATGGTGAAATTTTATTTCACACGTTCCTCTTCCTCCACCATTTCCACATCCATGAGCGGTCCATCTACCTTTTCCACAAAAAGATGACCGTCAAGATGCTCAATCTCGTGAATCAGCGCTCTCGCAAGCAGCTCCTCACCCTCGATTTCAAACTCATTTAACTCCTCGTCCTGTGCAATCACTTTGACATAATTGGGTCTTGTCACGGAACCTGTTTTGCCTGGGACACTCAGACACGCTTCATTTCCTGTCTGTTCTCCGCTGACCTCCACAATGCGGGGATTGATAAGCAGAATCGGGTCGTCCCCTGTCGTGTCAATCACAACGATTCTCTTTAGCACACCCACCTGCACTGCAGCAAGTCCAACACCGTTTGCCTCATACATTGTCTCGTACATATCGTCGATCAGGTCCTGCACTCTCGGCGTGATTTCCTTTACTTCCTTTGAAATCTTATTTAAGACAGGATCCCCCATTTCTCTGATTGTTCTGATAGCCATAGTTTTCTCCTTACCTTTCTCTTCCTATACTTTTTATATTTATTTAATAATTATTCATCGGATCAAAGTCAAACTGTACGCTGTCCGCATTCCACTGCCTCGCATGGATTGTCTGCTCCAACGCATCTTTGATCTCGGTCAATACCTGATATTCCCTGTGTTTGATATAAAAAACACAGCGGTAGATGTCATTGATCTTTCCGATCATGGCCTCTGTCGGCCCGATTATGACAGGTCTCCTGTCTGCAAACTGCCGCCTGGCCTGCTCTGTAAGCTCCTTTGCGTGCTCTGCACCGGTCTGCTCCTCGGCGGACAGCACCAGCACGGCCAACATATGCGCCACCGGCGGATAGCCCATCAGATCCCGGTAAGAGATTTCCTCCTTGTAAAATCCCTCATAATCCTGGCTGGCAGCGTGTACGACAGCGTAATGCTCCGGCTGATAAGTCTGTATGACCACTTCTCCCGGAAGTGCGCTTCTGCCTGCCCTTCCTGCCGCCTGTGTAAGCAGCTGGAATGTGCGTTCGCCTGCCCTGTAATCCCCGGCGTGCAGGGACATATCCGCCGCCAGAATCCCCACCAAAGTAACCTTCGCAAAATCATGTCCCTTCACAATCATCTGCGTTCCCACAAGGATATCTGCCTCCCCGCCTGCAAACTGTGACAGGATATGCTCATAACTGTCCTTGCTCTTCGTCGTATCCGCGTCCATCCGAAGCACGCGCGCCGTTGGAAACTCCTTGCGCAAAAGCTCTTCAATCTGCTGCGTGCCTGCCCGGAAACCCAGGATATACTTCGATTCACATTTCGGGCAGTTCGTAACACGCGGCATCTCATAACCACAGTAATGGCAGACGAGCCTGCTTATCTTTTGATAGCGGTCTGTATGTTCTGACAGGGACACATCACAGTGCGGACATTTCATGACATGACCGCACGCCCTGCATGAGACAAAGCCGGCATAGCCTCTCCGGTTGATGAAAAGCATTGTCTGCTCATGCTTTTTGAGTCGGTCTTCGATCAGCCCATAAAGTCTTCTGCTGAATATCGACCGATTTCCGTTCTTGAGCTCACTCCTCAAATCCTCCACATACACCTTCGGGAGCTGTCCGCCTGCAATTCTTTCCTGCAATGCAAACAATTTGATTTCGCCCTTTTTTGCCCTGTAGTAAGACTCGATTGACGGTGTTGCCGAGCCCAGTACCAGGCTGGCATCCTTCATGCGGCAGAGTTCGCCTGCCACCTCTCTTGCATGGTATTTGGGCATACTCTCGCTCTTGTAGCTGCCCTCATGCTCCTCGTCCATGATCACAAGCCCCAATCGCGCAAACGGCGCAAACAGTGCAGAGCGCGGGCCAATCATGATGTCAATGTCGCCCTTCGCCGCGCGCTCATACTGATCCGACCGCTCCCCCGCCGAGAGCCGCGAATTCATCACCGACACACGCTCCCCGAAACGTTGATAAAATCGAACTAATGTTTGATATGTGAGTGCAATCTCCGGTATCAGCATAATCGCCTGCCTGCCCTCCGCAATGATTCGCTCGATCAATCCCATATATACTTCTGTCTTCCCGCTGCCCGTCACCCCATGAATCAGATAAGTCTGACGAATCCCCGCCTTAAAATCCGCTGCAATGCTGTCCACAATTCTGCCCTGATTTTCAGAAAGCTGCTTCTTTGAACCAGAAACAGAAAGATTTTCCGGCAGCGCACTCCGATAGGTATCTTCTGACTGCACTGCGAGCAGCCCTGCTTTCTCAAGCGCCTGTATCGTCTGCGCCGTGACATTCAGCTTTCCTGTGACCAGAGATTGTGGCAGCATCGGCTGCGCAGCAAGCTCCCGCATCAGTCTCGCCTTTGCACACTGGTGCTTTGACTCAAATTCCTGCGCTTTCATCCCTGCTGTACCTGCATCGACTTTACAGACAATCGTCCGCCTGACAACCTGCTTTATCTTCCTTTTCACAGGAAGTACTGTCTTTAGCGCAGCAATCATGGTGGAGCCGTAATTTTCCCTGATCCACCAGGCCAGTCTGATCGAATCGCCCTGCGCGCTGATGCCATCCTTCACAATGGAATCCACTGATTTTAACTTCGCCTCATCGTAATCGACTCTGTCCGTAATCTCCATCACATATCCCTTAATCCGCTTATTTCCAAGTCCAAAGGGTATCATCACAGCCATTCCGATCCCGAGCTTTCCCATCAGCGCATCTGGTATGCGGTATTGAAAAGGTCTGTCAACTTTTTCGTGAGATATATCTACTATAATATTAGCAAATCTGCCTGTCATTGCTTCTCTTATTTCCCTTATCCTTTATCATAAAATAATATGTCTCATTCGCCAGTCTCATCTGCCGCGCGCAGTTCTTCCAGAATCTCCTGAATCAGCACACGTTCATCCATAGGATACTTCACCCCCCGGATCTCCTGGTAGTCCTCATGCCCCTTCCCGGCCAGCACGATGATATCCCCTTTCTGACCATGTGTGATGGCATATTTGATCGCCGCCCTGCGGTCGCAGATCTCAATATACTCTCCATCTGTCCTGCCAATACCAACCTTGATATCCTCAATAATGTCCTGCGGTTCCTCAAAGCGCGGATTGTCCGATGTGATAATCGTAAAATCCGCAAGTTTCCCGCTCACCTCACCCATCTCATAACGCCTGAGCTTCGAGCGGTTTCCGCCACAGCCAAACAGACATACCAGACGGTTTGGCTGGTACTCCCTGAGTGTGGTGAGCAGACTCTCGAGCGCCATGGCATTGTGCGCGTAATCAATCATCAGCGTGAAGTCATCCGACACCTTTACCATCTCAATCCGGCCCTTTACTTTTGCCCCCAGAAGCGCACTCTTGATGTCGTCCTCCTTCACGCCAAAATGCCTGCAGATCGCGACTGCGGTCAGAGCGTTATAGGCACTGAACTTTCCTGGAATGTCCGTCTCAATCTCCATGTTAAGCAGTCCTGATACCTTAAAGTCAATCCCCAGAAAACCTGCTCCTGTCACAAGCTTTAAGCCGCTTCCGCGCAAATCTGCACTCTCGTCAAATCCGTAAGTCTCCAACGCACAGGTGTGTCCGTCTGTTATCTGCTTCCAGTGCTTATCGTCGCAGTTGACAATGCCAACTCGGCACTGGCGAAACAGCATCGCCTTGCACGCCAGATATTCCTCAAATGACGCATGCTCATCAGGACCGATATGGTCTGGTTCTATATTGGTAAAAATGCCATAATCAAAGGTAAATCCCTGCGTCCGGTGCATCTTAAAGCCCTGTGAGGACGCCTCCATAACAACCACCTGACAGCCTGCTTCCTTCATTTCCTTAAAATATTCCTGCAGTGTAAAAGACTCTGGCGTAGTATTCAATGACGGAATCACCTTATCCCCGATAATCGTCTCTATCGTTCCGACAAGCCCAACCTTATAGCCTGCCTGTTCCAATATGTACTTGACAAAATATGCTGTCGTCGTCTTTCCCTTTGTCCCCGTCACACCGATAATCTTCATGTCATCCGCCGGATTCCCAAAATAGTTTGCCGACAGAAACGCCATCGCATATCTGGTATCCGCAACCCGGATCACGGTGACATCAGCCTCATCGGGAAGCTCCACCTCATGGCTGACCACAAGCACAGCTGCTCCCTTCCGCACTGCGTCTGCCGACGCTGAATGCCCGTCAAACTTCGCCCCCTGTATACATATAAAAAGACAGCCCTCTGTAACCTTTCTGGAGTCATTTATTACCTCAGATATCACAACATCCGTACTGCCCTTGATACACTCGTATTCAAAGCCTCTAAGTAAATCCCTGCACTGAACCATATCACTCACCTGCCCCTTTTTTCGAACCTTTCTATCATTAATATATTCAAAATCCGCAAACCCTACCCTAAAGAATACCATATCCCCTGCATTTTATCAAGAAAAGCGTGAAGAGATTTCATCGATTGCCATAAAACACAATAAGAGCCAGGAAAACCTGGCTCTTATCGCATATTTTCTTATGAGGGGGGAGATAGTGAGTGTTTCAACTATCTGTATATTACTATACCCAATAAATGTGTCAAAAATGTGTTTAAATCATAAAAATAAGATTATTTTTCTTAACAAACGATAAATCCTATCGAAAAAATCTATAGATTAACATTTGGATATTACGAATAATCATCGCCAGCATCTTATTTTTTCCTAACTTCTTCTACTTGTCCCATTATCGGCTGTCCTTCCTGTGCGAATTGGCGGCCTGTGTCACCTGCTTCGCAAGCTGCATGAAATCATACAGGCCGTCTTTTACCGGCATTGCGTAGTTGATTTTTGACTCATTCTCGACTGCAAGTATACAATAAGCGGCTCTTCCGTCCGTCATCGCTGTCAGCATTTTCTCTGCATCCCTGTGCCTCTGTTCCGGTGCGGAAATGGTGTCTGTTCCATATGGCACAGCTATTTCTGTTGTATCCAGCTCAGTCAGTCTTTCGGGCAGGATCTTCTGCTCTCCCTGATACAGAAACTGGTTGAACACATCCGCAAACAGTAATGTATGCGGCTACCAAGGTGTTACTGTTCACGCCCTATCTGATTCTGGAACAATTTTGTTTATTGAAGGCGCTAAGGATCCCGCTATATTAAATCTGCGTTTCATTTATAGTGTTCAAAATAAATCCATATTAGCAATATATTAAGGATATGTAAATAAAGAACTCTTTCAATTTCCCCTCAGCCATGCATCTCTTTTGGTGGCATAAAGCGCCTTAAAAATATCAATGTCTTCCAGCGTCGTAATCTTGATATTCTTGTTGGAGCCACACGAAAAATGAAGCTCCTCTCCCAGCTCCATCATCAGTGTGTTCGTATATACTGCGTTTGTGATTCCACGCTTAAGCGCCTCTTTGTGTGCCCACAGCACTCTCCCATACCGGTACGCCTGCGGGGTCTGTACGCGCATGATGTCGTTCCTGTCGATTCCTATGTGGCCTGCCTCACCATCCTCTGTCCGCATGATTGTCTCCTGACAACGGACTGCGGAGAGTCCTGACCCGTACTCTTCTGCCTTCTCAATGCAGTCCGTGATAATCTCCTGCGATATCATCGGACGCACTGCATCGTGTATGATGACAATATCGTCCTCCCGGCATACATCCTCCAGTGTGAGAAGCGCGTTTCTTGCAGAGGACTGTCCGTTGTCGCCCCCGTCAACGATCCAGCGCAGCTTTGTGATGCCCGCCGCTGCAGCATAGCCTTTTAACACATCATGCCATCCTCCGATGCACGAGACAATGATCCCGTCCACTTCCGGATGGTTCTGGAAGGCCTCCAGCGTATAGATGATAATCGGCTTCTCGTAAATACTGATAAACTGCTTGGGAACCGACTGCTCTGTCCGCGAACCGCTTCCCCCCGCTAAAACCAACGCTATGTTCATGTCCTCTCCCCCATTTCTCAGATATCGCCGTTCTTCATGGCATACAGCGCCTTGAACATCGCAACGTCCTCCACTGTGTTGATCTTTAAGTTCTTGTCGGACCCCTTCGAAAAGTTTACATCCCTGCCAAGCCTCGATATCATATTGTTGGTGTCATTCTCGCCCTCAATCCCCTTCTCGAGCGCCTCCTCATGCGCCCGCTTTAGTTCCCCCAGGATATATGTCTGCGGCGTCTGGATACGGCGGAAGGCATAGCGCGAGATGGAAAGCCTGCCTGTCATGCCATCGTCTGTCATCATGACATTGTCCATCGAGGTCACTGCCGCGACACCCATCCCCTTCTTCCGGCAGGTGTGAATGCTGTCGGAAATAATCTCATCCGAAACCATGGGGCGTATCGCGTCATGGAGCACAATGATGTCCTTTGCAGAACATTCCTCCATCAGCCTGTCCACCGCAAGCTTTGACGTTTCCTGCGCTGTCCTGCCGCCCGGGATAACCCACCTGAGCTTGTCAATATGGAACTGTTTTGCATAGGCTGCGACCATATTTTCCCAGCCTTTCAGGCACGCAACCATAATGATATCGATCTCGGGATGGTTCTGGAATGTTTCCATCGTATATACAATGACTGGCCGGTTATACACATTTACAAACTGCTTTGGTATATCCATCCTGAACGTCGGGTCTGTACCCGCCGCCAGTAATAATGCTATGTTCATCCTGATTTCTCCCCTTATATGTGCTGTACTCCCTAATCCCCGCTGCTGATTTCCCGCAAAATCTGCACGGTCTTGCGGAGGCCCTGTTCAACCGGGGTAACGGCCTTCCACCCCAGCTGCTCCATTTTCGTGCTGTCCAGAATGGCCCTTGTCGCAGTGGAATACCCTGCCTTCTCCGTGGCATCCGGCAGTTCGAAGACCACCTTTGTCCCTGCTTCCCGGGCAAGGAGTGACGCAAGGTCTTTGAGCGTGATGTCCGATGCGCTGTCCGCAATGTTTACCGCACTGCCGTTCTCTCCTTTTAGCAGAAGATAAAGCGCTGCCACAGCCGCATCTACTGCATAGGTGTAGGAATACAGCTGGGTTCCCCCGCTTTTTAATATAATATCCTCCCCGGCTGCAGCCTTCCGGATAAACTGCGCAACTGCCTTGGAATCCCCTGCTGACATCGTTGGGCCGTACACGCGTGAGAATCTTCCTATGATAAAGTCCTGCCCCTTCTGTGATGCAAAAGCGTTGCAGAGCGTCTCACCAAGGCGCTTACTCTCGCAGTAGCCCGCGCGAGTTGTATTGCAGTCAATATATCCCAGGTAGTTTTCATCAAACCTGTCCGCATCCCCTCTGTTTTCCCCGTAGATTTCCACCGATGAGAAGAAGAAAAAGCGTTCACAGTTGTGGCCTGAAGCGTAATTCAGCAGATGGTATGTCCCCTGCACGTTTGCGGTGATTGTGCCAATTGGGTCTGTGGCATAGGCGCGTGGGTGGGTGTTGCTGGCTGCGTGGAGAATATAGTCTGTGTCTCCAAGTTCGGGCAGTGGGGTGTTGATGTCGTGGGAAAGCCATGTGAAACCAGGTTCTTTCCAGTATAAGCCAAAGCGCTCCCTCGCCTTATCCTCGCTGCGGCTTATGGCGTAGATTGTTATGTGCTGGCCATAATCTCTGTTGCGCCTCATCAGAATGTCAATAATAGCAGAAGCAATCATGCCTGTGGCACCGGTGATGAGGAGGGTTTTGTTGTTTAGCTGTTCCCATGGGATATCGGATGATATCGCATGGGTTAGGTCAGACTGGTAGATTTTATTCATAAGTACATTCATACTTTTTATTCTCCAAACTCTATTTTTTCACTCTCAATTCCTATGCCCTATGTAATAAAGTTCTTATCAGCATAAGCTATTTTGTACCGGCTGCCGTTTTTATAAAAAAATAAAGTAATCAGCCGTTCTGAGATAAATCCCGGATATCGGTTCATATATGCGTCTTCTTTTACACCACCGTGCTTTGCAACAGCATCCAGAATCGGAAACATCCAGCTGCACAAAACATCAAGGATTTTCTTATGTGTGATCAGCATATTGCAGGGAGAATACAGGCTTTCTGAAAATACTTTTCTTGCTGCTTTGTAATCGTTCGGACTGTTTTCTTCAAGATACTTCATCAGAAATTCCCAGTCTGCCGGGTCATGGCGCTCCTTATAGTTTTCTTCAATATTAGGATAAACAAAAGTTGGTACTGGCAGTATTACATCAATTTCATTTGTATGCATAATCTCCTGCCATTCATCAGGAAGAACAAAATGCCTTCTGTAGTGTGAAAGTCCTACGATGTCCTCTTTTGCGTGTTTCCATATCCAGTAAAGTGCTGTCAGCTCGCAGTACTGACGGTTTTTTACGGAAATATTTTCCCCTTCACAGTCTGTCAGTATATTCGACGATAACCGTTTTGTAGTCAGTGCTGCTCCTACCTGAATCGCTTTTTCGTAATCGGGACATGCATATTCCGTCTGCAGAGGCTTATCGCAGACAGACTTTGCCATGTATACAGCACCCTCCGGCTGCTTCACTGGCAAATCAACAATTTTTGTAAAACTTCTGTGTTCCTGCGCATAGTATTTCCTGACATA
The DNA here is from genome assembly GCA_947178145.1 of uncultured Lachnospiraceae bacterium. Lineage (GTDB taxonomy): Bacteria > Bacillota > Clostridia > Lachnospirales > Lachnospiraceae > COE1. The sequence goes on from CAMWXE010000001.1 coordinate 42,339, forward strand.
TGCATTGCGGAGAAAGTTGTCAACATCAACCGTGACGGGAAAGACCGTTTGAAATCCTAACTGATGCAGTGTTTCCTGGATTGCTACATGGCTGATACCTTTTGTCGCTATAAAAACAGGGAACTCTATATGTAACAAAGCACTTTTTTCCAGTTTATAAACTGGAACCTCCTGTATAAAAACATCATTTTGTGACAGCTCATCAACAAGGTATGCAGCTACAGACACATGCGGGTATAAAAAGGATAAATAGCCTGTCAGCGTTTTCGCACGCGACTGTGCTCCAACAATATAAACTTTATTATGCTGAATCAATGTTTCCTCAATCATGCCCCCAACCTCTCCGTTTTCCTTTTCCTAAATGTGTTCAGGCTGCAATAACACTTTAAGATTCTAAGTAAATTTCTAATATAGAATTATCTTCGCTTATAAAGTTCTCCGTAAGCCATGTCATCTTGTTCTGTTTGAGGCCTTTTTCTGCCAAAAGACCCTTAATTCCATCCGCGGCTGCCTTACTGCTTACTGCCACCAGCAGAACATCATATTCCTCCTGCCTGTCCACAATCTCATCTGGCGATATGACAGGAAGTCCCATCTGCTGATATAGCAGAAACTCTTTATCAGCCCATATTACAGCGTATCCTTTATCCAGCGTCTGCAGATACTGGTAAATGGATTTTCCCATTCTTCCTGCACCATACAGCGCAATACGGCATTTCAAATCAATCCCCCCAAATGGCAGAAACTTTTTATTGTCTGAATCTCTGTCAAAAAAATCAGTCTGCCTCAGCAGAAGCATTGATTTTGTATACTGGTTCAGCTGTTTCTGCATGATTTCCGAATTTTTTTCAGATTCCCCAAAAACCGTCTTCAAATACAGGATCAGTGCCTTATCTCTTTTCTGACTTGCGGGACTCTGCATACCTGTCATGGAGTTCGGCCGCTGTACATAATGATATCCTGCATAATCTGCAATATAGATGCTTTGTGCATCCAACATATATGGATATGTGACTGCGATATCCTCACCGCAGCGTATCGTTTCGTCCACTCTCATCTGGTGCTTGTCAAGCAGACTTTTCCTGAACAGTTTTGACCAGAGATATGGACGCAGCCTGCACTCATTAAAATCCTTATCACAGAGCATCACAGGAATAAGATCCTTTGTGTCGTATCTGCCATATGGAAGACTGCTCTTTATATGCTTTGACTTTTCTCCGGCGTCTATAAAATGTTCTGTTTCCACCATATCAACCTGATGATATATCATGTCATTCAGCATGCGCTCATAGAAATCGGGTTCGATCCAGTCGTCTCCATCCACATAGCCGATGTATGCTCCTGTGGCAGCACGAAGTCCTGCTTTTCTGGCGCTTACGAGGCCTTCGTTTTGTTGATGAATAACGATAATACGGGGATCCTTTTTTCTATAGTCGTTGCACATTAGAAAGGATTCATCTGTTGATCCATCATCTACAAGAATAATCTGCAGTCTGTCATAAGTCTGTTTCATAATACTTGAAATGCATTTTGCAAGGTAATCTGCAACATTGTAGATTGGAACGATTATGGAAATTTCTGCATTACTCACCAGCGCCCTCCCTATAACTGTTCTGCGACCGGAATGGGATAATCAAATGCTTTAGAGCCATGGCAGTGCCTGCACATATCCAAATAGCCCTTGTCAGAATATCCCATAGTAAATTCTAATAATTCTTTTTTGTAATTATCTCCCTGCAGTGTAAGCATGTCCAAATAGTCCTGTTGTCCTGCATCAAACTTTAAATTCTCAGCTACGGATCTAGCCATAACACAATAGTAAAATTTATTTCCCCTTATTTCTCTGCATATCGTTCCACATTGATCAAAAGTATTAATTAGTATGTCTTCTTCAATACCATGATCCACATATTCAAAACCATAATCTCTCCACTGCCAGTCCTCTTCCCCTAAAATATATGGTATGTGCCACTCTTGCAATCTCGCAATCAATTTTTGATGTGATTCTTTAAGCCTTGGGAGCTGGGCTGAGTAGTTGGAAATTCGGAATAATACTTGGTATTGGCTGCAAACCTTAAGCACATCGTCTGATGGTACAATCGTCCCGTTTGTTGCGATACAGTAAACACTCATGTTTTGCCTGTATTTTTCCCCTATGTATTGGATCACCTTCGTTAAATCGCGGTACAATAATGGCTCTCCACCTATTAGAACAAATTCTTTTATAAAGTCTATTTTAGAAAAAAAGATATTGGCACTTCTCTTGACTTCTTCAAGTGATAAATCTTGTGCTGTGGAGTCTACTGCATAGCATGCATGTGCGCACTTTTTGCATTTCAGGGAGCAGCGCTCTGTCAGCGTAATCTGTGCAATATGAATAAATGCCTTGTCATAATAATAAACAGAAATTATGGGAAGTATCTTATTCAGAAAATCATCCATACAAAAAAAATCAGCCTCCTCATGTAAATCAGCCTCTTCCAACTGCTGCATAATAACAGGCGTATTTTTTTCTGACGCTGCAACAATAATAATTCCCTTTTGCCGGCTTTCCTTATATTCATTCAATGAAATTACTTTTTCGCTTTCAAATCCACTGTCCTGTTTTTCCTTACTGTTATCTATAAACGCCGCAAAACATTGATAATACTTCAACACCGCTAACAATTCCTTTCCAGCAGCACCGGCGCCAAAAATGTAACAGGGAAATCGAGAACAGTACCTTTCTATTATTTCTTCTGCCTTTGCATCAAATTCATGGTGCTTATCTACCCATTTCATTATTTGCATCTCTCCTGTTCCTTAAATTTCTACATTCAGAAAGATGTAATCATCAAATCCATACTCTTCCAATGCAGCCTGAATTTCGTTGTTGTATTTTCTATTTGCAGCAATCAGTACAACTGCCCTTTTATTATATGGAATTAGTTCCTTTATTTCATATACATGATGCCCGTACACTGCTGTCTGCCCTGCCTTTCGCTCTGTAACCGTAAAACCAGCAATCTCTATACCATGCTGCTGCAGCAATTCAATTATTTCTTTTGATGCAAACCCTGCTCCATAGACAAATACAATGTCCTTTTTCTGTACCCTCAACAACATGTCTTCATCAAAGTTTATATCATATATTCCACTATTCTGCTGCAGCATACGGAATATGTGTTTTGCATAATCTGATCCCAATCTTAACTCAATCTCTCCCTGTTCAGCTATGGATAGATTGCTTATCCCACCTGCAATTTTCCTATAATGAAAATCTAAAAAATTCCGCAGCTCCACCGCGTCCTCATCCTTCGAAAAGTACTGCAGCACATCAGCATATTGAACAATTTGCCCTATTAACAGTTCCTTCTTTACGTCTGTACTATGTGTAACTGAACTTTCATGAATTCTGTAATGATAATACCTTTCTGAACAAACCGCTACTTTATGAGCATTGCAGAGCGCGCATAAAATAAAATCACCGCCCTCACCAATCATAAGTTTCTTGAAACTCAATTTGTTTTCTTTGATGAAAGAACTCTTATAAAATACGGAACAGAGATATAAAAAAAACTCCTTATTCGCCGTAAAATGCCCAATCAATTCTTTTCCGTTATATATGTCTGGATAGGTTCCTGTAATGCCATATTGCACACTTGTTTCATTTATATTATCATTTATATCAAAATGCATTCCCAGGTAACACAAATCAGTATTGTGTAATTCTGATATTGAATACAGTTTTTCCAAAGCATCGAGTTCCAGATAGTCATCTGCATCAACAAACTGTATATATTTTCCCTTTGCCGCCAATATGCCCTTATTTCTGGATTCCGCTGCCCCCATATTTTCATCATTATATATGATCTTAATTCTTGGATCATTTTTCACGTAGTCCTGCAAAATGACAGGGGAATCATCCGTTGAAGCATCGTTAATCAATATGATCTCAATGTCATTTAATGTCTGGTTTATAAGACTTTCTATACAGTCTCTCAGCAATTCCCCCGCATTATATACTGGCACAATAACAGACACTTGTATCATAACTTTCCTACTTTCAAATTATTTACACCATTGTTCCAAACATCTAATTACCTGATTTCCCAACGCACTTATTCCAATCTCCGTGTCAAAATGTACCATATCGGAATGTGCTTTTTCTGCTATATTGTTCGAAATACTCCACAAGTCGTTAATCTCAATCTTCATGTCATTACAAATTTTTTTTGCGATCCCGTTGTATGTTTCTATATCAGAATTTCTTCTTTCGCCCACAGTAATACCCGGTTCAAATCCTGGCTCTATAACCTTCGTTGTCAGTGCATATACAATATGGGAACCAGGGCACAAATATTCTATTCTCCTAACAATCCGCCTCAACAACTCCGCAAACTGCTCCTCCCCTGTAAACGGTTCATCCTCATTGGAAAGACGCAGAATATCCCATAAGCCACAGTTAAAGTGCACAATATCAAACGCGATCTCACCATGTTTTGACAAAGCTCCTATCCACTCATGCAGATACCGCAATGTATACTGACAGAAACGGCCATTATCATTCGGATAATAGACATTTGCCATATTCGCCATATTTTGCTTTACATATTCTTGATAATTTTGGCGGATGGAATCACCTAACAGCAATATATTTTTCATATCATACAATTTTCCTTTAAAAATTTATGCATTTCTTTAAATTTAATATTGATATTGTCTAATACATCTCCCGCGCTATCATTATTGTTCATCACCATTGCCGCGCATTCCTCCAGCTTATCCTGGTTCTCACACAAAACAATACGCGGATGATTCTGAAGCAGCCATTGATATGTTTGTGACACCTTGCCAGATAAATTGTCAAATGCCACACATGGCGTATCTGTAACGGCACATAATATCATTGCATGCAGCCTGTCTGTCACCACTATATCTGCACTGCCAATTTTATCAAACAGCTTGTCCAAACATGGCTCTCTATTATCTAAACAGACCATTTCCTCTGATACTGTGCTGAAAAATTCCACCTCAATCCCTGCTTCACACAAAATATTATTAATATATGTTTTGTCCGTCCCTTTTGATTCTTTGTCATCCCTAATGCATACCAATCCTCCAAAGCGCATGCCATATTGCTTAGGTGTTAAAGAAAATACAATATCAGGAACCAGCAGCTTTGTGACAGATGCAGCAAACAGTTCCTCTGCCAGGCGAAATGATGCGGGGTCTCTCAGCATAACCGTCACGTCATTGTGAACATTCAAGACAGCAGATATTGCTTTTTTCTCACTCTGGCCTAAACTATTTTCCTCGAAATATAAGGTCTGTGGAAATATAATTATTTTGTTTTCGGTATACTGCCCGATAATATTTTTGGTAATGTCCTCCAGCCATAGCCATAACGAACCCAAATACCCCCCGCCGCTGATAATCAGAATATCCTCTTTCCGAATCGCATTTTGAATCAGCATGTTTTCCTTAATATATTGCTCACAGGAAATTTCGATAAACTCTGTCTGGGGAAATAAGGTCTGAAACAGCTTTTTTTCTGCCATAGCAATCGCATGATCCCCTAAGTTTCCGTAGTCCGGACTGTTAAACAGAATAAATGCCGGTTCCCTGTCAGCAGCAAATAATTTTTCATAATCAGACCATCGGTTTATATATTCAAAATTATTATCATATAGTTTCTGCTGCATGGCCGCAGCATAGGGTTCTTTAATCCAGTGTATCGAGTTCTTCGACACACGGTCTCGCACTTTGTAATAATTATCACATGGTATATCAGGCACATCACCCCATGCTAAAAATGCATGATTATTGAAGCAATAATCCATATTACAGCCATGATCCACTGTTAAAATCGGCAGTGGTTTTTGGGGGGCATCAAATATCGTACCATTCAGTTCCTGTTGATAACAGCTCTGCAGATTTCCATTCACTACATTAATCCGGTAACTCCAATTTCCGGCATAACACGCCTGGTCAATCTTTTTTTTATATAAACCACATTTTAAATCAAACAAATCTGAATCAAAGGTACTCCAAATACGCTTATATTCTTCCAGCGATAAATCAGATAATAAATCCAAACCTGTTTTATTGGAATCTCTTGTAAAGGTAATATGCGGCATTGCACCATCAGCACGCTTTTCAAATTCTTCTTTTACGCTGCTAATATCTTCCACCAGGCTGTCGCAGGGCGTAACTTCCAAAGAGTAGGAACACGGCGAAGCTTTTACTTTATCTACATTTCTCCAGAATATTTCCAATAAATTTGTTCTCTTTAACTCTGCATAGTGAAATGAAAACTTGAAGAACATTCTCTCCAGCAGTTCATCTGGAAATCTCAAAATTGCATCGATTTTAGGAACAAATGTTCCATTCGTGATAATGGATAAATAGTGGCCCTCCTCCAATAACTCATACGTTAATTCTACAATATTCTCAGACAGCAATGTTTCACCCAGCGCGCAGGCATTGATATGACACGGCCCTCCCAATCTGTTCTGCGATAACGCCTGTCTTATTTCTTTTGCCGTATACTCTGACGTTTCTCTCCCCTGTGTGAATTCGCTTTTCCTCCATACGTAACAGTATTCGCAATGAAAATTGCATTCCGTTGTCCCATGTACCAGCAGTTCAATGAACTTATGTATTCTCCGCCTTTGTATCTGCTGCGGCCATCGGCATTCTGCTGCATCTAATTTTCTATCTTCTAAAAATTCATATACCCTCTGATGTGGAATTTGGTATTCGTCACATTGTTTTTCTATTGCCCGTCTGCTGTTTTCGCGCTCTGCCATAATAAGAACAAATGGTTTATCCAGCTCTTTTAAAGACTCCGGCTTTATGCAGACCCTTTCATCTCCCATCAAATACTGTCCCCATTTGCTGCTATTGTTATCGCAAAATGCTGTAATCCTACAGACTTTATCTACGCGTTCAACTAATGAGTAAAAATTTACCCCCGCGCCAAAAGCTACCAACGTTCCCATATAATCTCCTAAAGTTCGCTCAAAACCTGTTCCCAAAACTCCATGTGCTTATTCATATCACTTTTTGCTGAAATGACTTCATGGGCCCTGCCACCCATAATCTTTAATAACTGGCGGTTCTCAGACAAATATTGTATCCTGTCCGCCATTGTTTCGTAATCTCCTATATCTACAATGTATCCGTTCTCGCCATCCGTGATATCTTCCCGCACTCCTGATGTCATAGTTACTATTGGCACTGCACCATTAGCCATTGCTTCCATGATAGAGATGCTTCTTCCTTCATGGTCTGCAATGTTGATGCATATATCCTGTCTTCTCCAAAAATTGGTGATTTCCCCTCTCTCTAATTTTCCGAGCATTTTCACTCGACTCTCTAACTGTCTGTCCCGAATAAATTTGCAAATATCACCTGAAAATTTCCCGTCACCTGCTATCTCCAGCTCATAATTGCATTGAAGTCTTTCCAACACCTCCAGCATCTGTAATAATTTATCCAATCGTTTTTGCGGTTTCTCCAGTCTTCCTGCGTACCCCAGCTTTATCCTGCCTTTCCCATTTACAGAATACTCACGACACAGTTTTTTGGAACACTGCACTGGGCAAGTCATATTTCGGATTCTGTCCAGCTCAATCCCAAACTCAATCATCCCATTTCTGATATCTTCACTGACCGCAATATATTGGTCCACATATGGGCTAATTTCAGCGTTCTCCTTATACACGGCATCTAATCCCTGATGAATTACTGAAATTAGCCGGATCACATTCAAATTTTTCTTTTTTATCATGCACGATGCAAAGACTAAGTCATCAATGCTTTTGGAGATAACAATGCATGGGCAATACACCTGTAAAACCTGATATAGATTTTCTATATTATGACGTGAAAATGTGCTTTCTGTATCAAGTTCCACAAAGATTGTTTTCTGCCGGACATTTTCAGATACCTGGTATTTCCCAAACGGTGCTATAATATAGGTGTCATAACCCATTATTTCCATCTGTTCCAACATTTCCACACTCCATGCTTCCACACCTCCCAGTCCCAGACCGCTTGTACAATCTAAAATTACTTTTTTCCTGTTCTGGGTCCAACTAGAATTTATTTGAAATGCTGTCAGGTTACGTTCCAGTATGTATATCATTAAGTCTGAATACCTTAATATTTTGTCCTTATGGACTCCATATGCCAAAATACATTCCTGTATTTCACATTTTGTGTCCTTTGCCGAGATGCACACATAATCTTCTGTCAATCTACCCAGATGACTGGGACTATATATTGGAAACCCATATAATTCTTTTCCTTGTTTTTCTGGATTAGAGTCAATCCAGTATTTGACCAGTATGCCATATTCCCGCAAAAAACGGCAAATCTTTTTTCCTATATCCCCTGTTCCAAAAAGAATAACGCCTTGCATTTGTTCCACCTATATCTCTATATACTCATTTCAATTTAGAAACCACTGCAGCTCTCCATACAATCCTATCTTCTGACACTCCTCTGCACATCAGATCATTTTTAATTTCCTCTGCAACAAAAGAATTTCTGACAGCTATAAGCACCGCATCATAATCCGCATCCTGAATACATTCTACAGCCTGCGGCATACTGCTGCCATCAGCCAGATTGCTTGCCTGATCTACCCATAATACAATATTGCAAAACTGATATTTGTCATTTATCTCTTTGTACTTCTTTCCTAACATCCCTGCACCATATAAAATTACCCTTGAGCAAGCGTCAAATCTCCAATATGGAAATACTTCCTCATCTGTCGATATTTCTACATTATCAAAAATATTTTTCTTCTTTTCTATAGAATATCTGTAATATTTATCCAACTGTTCCTGAAGAACAGGCTGATATTTATTTTCTTGAAATTCATTTTTTAAATATGTATAAAGTTTATATACCTTATCGAAGTAAGCCTCATCTTCAAAATATGGCCATATCACACCTTGAGGGCGCTGCCTGTGAAAATAATAACATTGTATGCTGTTAATCAAAGTGTTTGTCTCCAGAAGGAGCGGATATAAAACTGCCACATCTTGTCCATAATAAATTCTTAATTTTTCTGCTTTCCTGATATATTTTTGTATTAATTCTTTCCTGAATATTTTTGTACACAGACTAGAATCTATTCCACAAGTACCTATTTTTTTATTCCAAAGCATTTGCGGAATAATCAAACTTTCTATCATATCTCTGTTATATCTTCTATCTTCCAATCGATAATCTTTATATGATTTTTCCTCCGAAAAATATCGAATAATTCCAAAAGATATCACATCAGCTTCGCCTAATGACATTACCTTCTCATATGTATCTGCACATATCCAATCATCAGAATCAACAAATGTTATGCTGTTTCCCTTAGCTTGCTTTACACCTGTCAGTCTGGCGCTTAATGGTCCTTTATTACTTGTATGAATCACTGAAACCCTGCAGTCTGATTTTTCATATTTGTCACATATCATTCCTGAATTGTCTGTAGACCCATCATCCACCAAAATTAATTCGAGATTCTGATATGTCTGATGCAAAATACTCTCTATACATTTGGTTAAATATTTTTCTGTATTGTAGACAGGAACAATCACCGACAGAAACTGCATTTCATGATCCTCCATTTCTTAAAAAATCTTCTCTGCATATACAACTCCCCGCCTTAAATCTAATGTATCCTTAACATTTTCGTCATAAGGAAAACACATATACCCCTTTGAATGCTCCACATGATAACCATATGATTTTAAAATGAAGGATATATACTTTTCATCATACTGCCTGTGGTAGCTGCATATTGCACATTTGGCAGAACTGTTTTCCAGAACAGCTCTCCCTCCCAATAAGGCATCCACTTCAGCCCCTTCTATATCCATTTTTAAAAAATCTATTTTGTCAGATACCAGTTTATCCAGTGTAATCTCATACGCATTATCACGCCCTGACAAAAATTTATTGCAATAAACTATTTTGTCTGCATAATCTGCAAAAGTTCTATAAAGCGCTTCTATCCATCTAGATTCCGATTCAATTAAATATATCTTTTTCGCTCTCTCCACATATCTCAATGCAAAATTACCCTCACAAACACCAGCATCTACAATCACAGCATTATTTGGAATTTCATAATCCGCTCTTACATATAAATGCGGCGAATCCTCTCCCTGTTCATAAAGTATGTCCGTAACAATGTCCTTTCCGTCCTTCTTTTGAAACTTATAGTCTATCGGATAGTACATTCTTTTTCCTTCAAAAATAATGTAGGGATAATTATCCTCATCCCTTAATACAAAAGAATACTTTCTTTTGTCGGTCTGCGTATAGTATGAACCCAGTACATTTACAACGCCAGTTTTGAAAACTTTTAATGTTTCTTGAACCTCTGTATCCTCTGAATTTTTATACTTATTGATTAGCTTACTGCAAAAATCAAACTCCAAATCCTTATAAGTAACAATATTTTTTGCTGACTCAATTCCAAGCACATTTTTTAACTGTTCTGAAATCTCATCCACGTATATAGAGCAGATGACAATGACATCATATTTTAAATTCAGCAGAATATTAGGTCCAGATATTGCAATTCCTTCCCAGAATACTTTTCCCCACTTATTTCTGTCATTATCAATAAATGCGATTATTTTATATTCTCCATACAGACTTTTCCTTTTCAATAAATTAACTGCAGTCTCACCTGTCCCCCATATTATGGCTTTTTTGCTTTGCATATTAAGACTTATTCTCCTTCTTCCAGAACTATATATTCAAACATCATTTTTAGGATATAGTGTTCCATAACAAATACCATCTTTTTGCAGCTGCAGTTCTATCTCGGTAGATACATTGCAAGAAGCCGTTACTATACAATTGTAGTTCATATGGATCTGTTTAAAAGCACTATATGCTATAACCTGTTTGCCACATATCTCTTTATCCTGCATTTCTATCGAATTGTCCACAAAGCAATAAACATTCTGCTCCCCAATAATTCTCAAAATCCTCTGTCCGATTGCCCCTGCTCCAAAAAGCACATACTTTTTATTATTATGAAACTTCTCAAAATTTTTGCTGACAGCAAAATCCCAGTTCTTATACATATTAGATACAGTGCCATCCATATTCCGCCTTCTCTCGTATAGAAAGGGCTCTTTAAATTCTGTATTTGTCACAGGTTTTTTTTGGGCAACCAGCGTTGAATCATTCCACTCGCTTACCCATTCATCAGTACCTTTAATATATGGCACTCCTGCCACACCTGAATGCAGAATTTCAAAGCCTCCCCATTTTGCCAGCGCTATTAGTCCATCTGAAAAAAATCTATAGCAGTCAAGTGGAGCCTTATGTTCAATACCAGCATTAGGCGCTATGATAATACACACTCCTGCCGGTTTTAATATACGTTCAATCTCTTTTATTGTCACCCATGGATATTCGATATGTTCAAAAACCTGTCCACTGATAACCAAATCATATACTTCGTCTTCAATCTCATTCCATGAATAAATATTTTGGGGAACAATGTCTACATTAGGTCCCTTGGACATATCTAAACCTGTATAACTAATTCTTTTATCACAAAGCAAATCCTTATATGTACCATTTTGATTATAACTCCCAATATCCAATACCTTTATCAATGAATTATTCTCACTTTGCCATAATGGTTTATAATAATTTAACAAATATTCCATTCTTAAAAATGAAGATTTATGCATAGAACCTCCCTAACATTACTTATCAATTAATCCAATAAATATCAGACAGTTTTTCACAAAACTCCTTTAATGTATAGTAATGATACCTATATCTAATACATGCATTTTCGAATTCTGCTCTTTTTCTAGCGTTGTTATTACTTGACATTCCTTCTATAGAAAAATAAGCCAAAATGGATTTTACTTGATAAAAACGAACATCATCTGTCGCTTTAAGCCGCATCATCAATTCGTAATCTGCCGCTATTCTCAAGTATTCTACAAACAAACCGTATTTCACGTACACAGAGCGTGTTACAAAACATGTCGGATGAGGTATCATTCCCCTTTTCAGATTTTTATGTGTGCATTTACTTGTCGATACAATTCTACTACCCTTAATAAAACAACAATAACCATAAATCACCTGGTATGGATTATCGTATTCCAGATGTCGCACAACTTTTTCAATTGCATCATCTGCATAATAATCATCACTGTTTATAATCCCTATTATCTGTCCATGAGACAACCGTATTCCCTTATTCATAGCATTATAAATCCCCTTATCGGGTTCGCTTACTTGTATCAGCCTGCCACCAAACAGGTCTTTATATTCACTGATGATTTTTAGAGTATTGTCTTTAGAACCACCATCGACAATAATATACTCGATATTTTTGTATGATTGATGCAGCACACTTTCAATTGTGTACCTAATTGTTTTCTCACTATTCAAACATGGGGTTATGACAGACACCTTTGGTAATTGTTCTTTCATCTCATACCTCATACAAAATATCTTCCAACGATATAATTGGACAATCTATTCTATCTGAAAGCCTTCCCTCAATTTCATCAAAAAACGTAATCGCGGTCACCACTACTGCATCAACTGGCTCTAAATCATCATCTATAGATACAATGTCTACGTCAGCATAAATTGAGTCCGCTTTCTGATCAATACCATATATGACCGCTATATCAGTATTTTTTAATTCCTCTATCAAGGTCTCTCCAGCATAGCTCATTCCGTAAATAGCAATCTTCTTGTATCCATTCTTGTCAAAATATGATGAAAGGTTTTTTCCTTCCTGTTTAACTTTTACCCACTGGTTCATCATCAGGAAAAGCTCAAGATGCTTGTCCGACATGCTCTTTGTTTTCCTGATTGTTTCCCCTGTCACCTTACCTACCGCACCAGCGCCAATCACTGCCCCTATTAATGCTGATAATACTGAAATTACTCCTTTTTTCATATAAACAACCTTTCTCCTTTCTCAGTTTGCGGCTTTATGCTGCTTCTACTTATAATTTCCTTAAAATGTTTTGCAGTCTTTTCGTAAATTCTTTTTTCGTCCATTTGTTTATCCTGTAATATCCCCTCCGAATCATTCTTTCCCTTAATTCATCATCAAGCCATATCTTTCTGATGCATTCCGCTATTTCCTTCGGTGAATCTGGATTAAACAAAAGACCTGCATCTCCTACCTGCTCTGGCATTGCATATTTATTTGATACAGCAACGGGACACCCCAATGCCATTGCCTCAAGTGGGGGAATATTGGTCGGTCCAAAGTAGGATGGCATAACCATACCAACTGCATTCCGATATAACCATGTTATATTTTCATTGCTGACAAAACCCTTAATCGTTATATTTTTTTCCAATCCATTATCGGCAATACAACGTTTTACTTCTTTCATTGCATTTTTCTCGGAACCGGTCAAAACCAAATGAATGTCAGGTATATCCCGCACAAGAATCTTTATTGCCTTTATTAAATTAAGGTGGTTTTTATGTTTCCAAAACTGGGCGGGATAAAATACATATTTAGCCGGAACCTCTACAGGTTCTTCTTCACATTGAAGAATATGCTCCGAAACGATATACGGCAGACTGACAATGTGAGGCAGTTTCCTTCTCATATAATTTGAATACGACTCTATAAACTGCCGCTTTCCCACTATTGAGTCCGTCAATAAGCACCACGCATATTTTGCCTTGGAAGAAAACAGCAGTTCCCTTGCGTCATATCCATCGCTTACCTCCGGAAATTTTCCCTCATAACGATGCATCAAATCCTGAACCGACGCGATAACCTTTACATTCAGATTTGGGATAAATAGCCCCTGCTTTGCTGCAATAACCGCATCCACCTTTTCCATGCGAAGGGTTTTTCCCAATGATGTAAAATACATACAGTCTATCCTGGAAAACAGCGGATATTTTAAATGCCGTTTCTGCTCCTTCTCTGTCAGCGACAGCCAAGTAACATTCAATAAACGTATGTTATTCTCCCTGCACCACTTTTTCCAATACCTGCTTTCACATATCGCAATCAGCTCTATGTCACAAGCGGCAATTTCCATTAGGCATTTCATCAAAACTGATGTATACTGATGCTCTCCTCCCCACTCAGGTTCTGTGCTCAACACAACCACAATTTTTTTCTTCTTCATAAAAATCCTCTTTTAGCAGATAGCCCGCGCTACAAAATAACTTGTCCATGAATCATAATCCGTTCCACCGAGTGTCGTGCAGTCTAAATTATCCAACAGCTCAAAGCCGGACACTCTCAAATAAAATTCCAATTCCGGTCTGAAAAAATACCGCATATTGTGTATTTCATTTATTACTTTTGTTTCATTTGACTTTTCATCAATGACCAATACTTCGTAATACACATCCACAATATTTGTCCTGTCATGCATAACTGGTCTGGCGATACGAAGCAGTCTGTATTTATCATCCTGAACTTCTTTTATGCGGACTACCGGTTGATCGCTCAGCACACCTGGTCCATACCACACATCAAATAAAAATACACCATTCCTATCCAATGCTTTTCTTGCTGATTGAAATGCCGCCAATATGTCGTCATTACTGTTCTGATAACTCATCACATGAAACAGTGATATCACTGCATCATGTTTCTCAGTCGAAGTATATTTTCTAATATCAGCTGTGGAAAAGTCTATTTTAACATTTTCCTTCCTGCTGTTATCCTCCGCGATTTGAATCATAAGTGTGCTCATGTCTATCCCGCTGCACTGGTATCCAAGCTTAGCCAGTTCAATATCATGTTTTCCTGTACCACATCCAAAATTGATAATCTTTCTGACATTACTGTCGGTTCCATATTTTCTGAGCAGTGTATCAACCTGTCTGGCTTCGGCGGCATAATCCTTATCCTGATAAAAAGCATTATAATAATATGCATAGTCCTGAAATACTTCCATAACAACCCCCCCTATGGCAACTCCACTAATCATACAGCCCTGACAAAATATCTCCTGATTCTCACCTGTAAACAATCTGTTTTTCATTGATTCCTTCAAATCTTTTTTTATCATTATCCCCTGCATAGGGTCCCTGTTTTACTTCTATCATTTCGACTTCCTCTAAAACCTGAAACCCATGGCCACCCGAAACCAACAAAATAATATCTCCTGCGTGTAAATCCCTGCTTTCCAAATAGTCCTCATACTCATCATAAAAATCAACCCGGAGAATCCCCCTTTTTATAAAAAGAACTTCCTGCGTCAAAACCACATTTCTGTGAACCATGTTATGTACATGCGCGTCTATCTTTTTTCCTGTTGGATGATGCATATATGCCACCTGCTGCGAATACTCATTCGCTGTAATAAAATCCACGCCATCGCTGGTATAATCGTTACGGATAATCATTGCCAGCAGCTTACTCTTTTTCCTAACTTCTTCTACCTGTCCCATTTCCCCTCCTGTTATATAACGCTTCCATGTTTAGAATCTGAACCCTTCCAGCCCGAAAACAATAAAAAATCCTAATGCATTCATGTTATTCAGATGAAAACAACATACTTTACATTAGGATTCCTTCTAGTCTATTCAGTTTGTTCATTACTACTATGCTTTTAGGTCTTTCAACCAATTTTCAGCAAGGTTTACTGCCTTCTCAATCATGTTAGTTCTTCCTCCTATATAATTCCCTGCCATATATAAGTACATCATTATAAAGTATTATCTTGTGCCTGTTCTTTTCCAACTCCTGAATTCCATGTACACATATCACATCATACTGTTGGATATAACCATCTTTGTCATGCAGCTTCCTTAAAAATTGTTTATACCCTCTCGTTTTATATAGTTTGGAGCGTGCAACATCACTTACCACCAGCACATCTATGTCAGAATCCTCACTACAGTCCTCTCTTAATACAGAACCAAAAAGATAAATACTGCAGATATTACTGCATATGTCAGCCTTTTCTAAAATATTTTGAATGTATTCTGCCTTAATATCCGCAACCATAATATGGGTATTAAAATTTGTATTCATACATACCAATCTGCACATAACGAATCACTCCCTTTGATATATTATATCCATTCTCAGGAATGCAGTCAATATTTTCCGTTTTTGGTTCCTCTCAGATAACCAATGTAAAGTATGTAGTTTTCAAGGTTCGTGTGCCTCACTTATTCCTTTCTTTTGCATTCTGCCATTTTAGCAGATGCTGCCGATTACTCTTAAAACTTTATCTATCACTTTATCCATCTGCTCCCTTGTCAGCGCCAGACCGCTTGGGATATAAAATCCCTTTCTTGCCAGGTACTCCGCATTTGGATAAGATTCGTCTGCAAACAATCCCTGCTTTTGATATACCGGCTGCTCATGAATACACCAGAAAAAGGTTCTCGAACCGATTCCTTCTTCTGCCAAAAGCTTCTGCACTGTTTTATTGTCAGCCTGAATGTCTTTATCCAACACCATCCCATAAACCCAGTAAATATTTTTGCCATAGCTTGTTTCTTCTATTGGCAATATCAGCCCTTTCACATCTTTAAAGTGTTCTGTATAATACTTTCCCATATCCCTTTTACGACAAATAAATTCATCCAGCCGCTCTAACTGCGCTAGACCGACTGCTGCCTGTAAATTGGTAAACCGATAGTTATCGCTAATCTCATCATGCATATAGCGAGCATCTTTTCTAAAACACAAATTCCGAAGCATTCTGCATCTTTCTGCCAGTTCTTCATCGTCCGTAACCACCATGCCGCCTTCACCTGTTGTAATGTGTTTGTTTGGATAAAAACTAAAAATACTAATTTCTCCAAAACTGCCACATGGTATCGCCTTATAGGTCTGTCCATGCATTTCAGCTGCATCTTCAATAACTTTCAACTGATACTTTTGGGCAAGTTCAAGAATCGCATCCGCTTCGGCAGGCAGTCCATACAAATGAACCATCATAATTGCTTTGGTTCGTGGTGTTATCTTTTTCTCTATTTCATGTACATTCATATTCCATGTATACATGTCACTGTCCACCAATACAGGAACAGCTCCAGCCTTTGTAACCGCCATTGCACAGGAAATAATTGTAAAGGCTGGCATAATCACTTCATCGCCTTCTTTGATACCCAATGCCTGAACCGCCACTTCTAATGCAGCCGTTCCGTTTGATACTGCAATGCCATATTTTCTATTTACAGCGGCACTCATTTTCTGTTCGAACTCTTTTACAAATGGGCCTTCTGACGAGATCCAACCGGTGTCAATACATTCACATAGATATTTTTTTTCGTTGCCGTTTAGTAATGGTTCGTTTACTGGTATGAAATCCATATCTCTATCCTCATTCTCCAATATATCATTGTCTATGGCAATTTCTTTATAATTCCCAAACAGTATATTTTTAACTATCCATCAACAGGAATAAATCTAAAAAATTTGATCGCATATAACTTCTTTCAATAGTCCCTTTTATACTATTAGTGTTTGAATATAATCATTTAGATGCTCCGCCTTGTTCTTATATGTATACTCCGATAAGGTTCTTCTTTGTCCTGCAAGCGCGATTTCTCTTGCTTTCTTTGGATTGTCTAGCAACCACTTTGCTTTGTCAACCATCTCTTCAAAACAATCATATACAACTATTTCATCTGTTACATCGAACAATTCTACATTCTCACACCTATAATCTGTAAGCAAGCAGATTCCCATTCCTGTTGCCTCAAACATTCTCATATTTCCCGCACCACGATCTACACTCGGAGCATGAAGATTCAAACATATATTATATTGATTCATAATAGAATAATACTCCATTCCAAACACTCCCATTTTCATATTTGAGGCAATTTCCGCTATTATACCTATATACTTTTTTCCTTCTTCACTAGAGAGAATTTCCTGTAATGATCCATAAATATTACCATAAAAAACATATGGTAAATTTGATTTTGTCAGCTCCTCAAGCATATCCAATCTGTTGTTATGCGCTTTTTTTCCTGTCACAATTGATCCTAGGAAACAAATTTCATTTTTTCTTTCGCAATCAGGTACCTTGTCAAGATTAGATGTATCAAAAGCATGTCTAAGCAGATAGGCTGGCAGTCCCCAATCTTTCATAAGTCCTACATAAAATTGACTACCGGTATATATCTGGTCGTACAACAAGGCATTTTTCCGAAACCTGTCATTCAATGCGGTAAAATAAAAACCTACTAACCTTATTTTTCCAATTCCCAAACACTCTTTTATAATCATTGTTTCTTCCGGCGAAAAATACTCCATACTCGATATCAAAATGACATCTGGTGCAAATTCTTTTATTTGCAATAATAAGATGTCAAAATAGGTTATGTCTTTCTGATGTGGACTCCATTTATTCTGCAAATTTCTATTATTGTAAAATATAACCTTCGATTCTATCCCCATTTTATTAAAATAGCGATGTATAAAATCTGCTTCGCCAAAACCATCATCAACTATCAAAGAATATAATTCATCATATGACAATTGATCAACAGTCTGATGTGTATTGTAAAACCGTTTTATATATTCCTCATATTGTGTTGTTATTTCTAACAGTTTATATTGCCTCATATCACTTTTCCCTAACTTTTCAAATTATTAATTACTGATCACTTTATAGATTCTATTCGCTATAATCTGGATATTATTTCATTCCTTTGGAAATTTTCTTTATTTGAAATGACACACCGATGCATTTGATATGTCTTATCCTTTATCTCTACTATTTCATTCCATTCTCTATCATCCACTGCACCGCAACGCTTTAGAAGTTTTTCAGACTTCTTATTTTTATCCACATAAAAAGCAATCATCCTTTCAAGCCCAAGTTCAGCAAAACAAACAGATATTATATATTTTATAGAAATTATTGCATAACCTTTTCCTGAATAAAATGAATTAAGAATATACGAAATCTCTGCTTGATTTTTATCAAAATCAATATGGTACACTCTCACCACACCTATAAGCTTTTTTTCTTCTCTTAATTCAATACCCCATAATAAATCTGTAATTGTTTCTCTATCTTTTAATCTTTTCTGGACAAACTCATGTGCTTGCTGTATTCTTGTATGTGGTCCCCATTTTAAAAAAGTGCAGTTATCTTTATTACTTGTATACTCATACATATCTTCTGCATCGCTTTCTTTCAATTTTCTCAATTTTATTTTACTTTCCAATATGTATTCGCTACATTCTAATTTTCGTAGAATATCTTGTTCATTCATATTTTGTCTCCATTATTCTGGAACTCAATTTCTTGTCAGAAATTGTTAATAAATATCTTGTTAATTTGACACCGTATAAATGTTTGTCTGATGTCGCGATGGATATTTAGACAAGTCAACCTAATGAGCTATTTGTGAACAGTTCCTTAATTCATTATCTATAGAATTCCAAAATATCTTCCTTGATTTCTCAATACCCTGATTAAATAACAAATCAAGTGCTGACAGTCCTGTAGCAAATGAATGATTCCCTATTTGTGTGTATATAGGATGTTGAAATTTCTGGTATATTACATGAACCCCCTCCCGCTCACACTCTTCAGTATCCAAATATTGTATACTAGCCCCTCTTCCGGCATAATATGCATTAGCTCTGACTGCCTTGCAAAGTCCCAAAATGAGCTTCCCTTTTTTTAAATTACTCTCAACTTCTATGTCACTTTGCAAAACTAATGGTGTATCTATCCTAAAAATATCTCTTAGTATATTTATACTATGTATCGTAACATCACAAAGCAACTCATGCTCCTCTTTAAAAATAGGAGCTATCACATCCCATACTTCATCAAAATAATCACATTTTTTATAGGCGCTAATGAGTATTCCCTTCTGTCTGTTTGTCCATGTTTCAAAATCTTTCGTTTTGAGATCTCTGTACGCTCGTTCAAAGTGATCCTGCTTTTCACAAGAAATATTTAAATACCGTATTTGTCCATCTGGATCAATTACTCGGTTTCTAAGCATGTATGATCTTTTTTCTAATTGCACAGTATCCATTAAAATGAACTTATCCACACTTGCCATCTTTGCCAAATACCCAAGCCATGGAAAATAGTGCGGCTGATGAATTGCAACCATCATAACCTTTCCTCCAAATCTATAACGTCCCTTAAATTTGTAAAATTATCATTCAAATTGTCATATCTTTCCATATTTGCCCTGCTTAAAAATTCATATATAACTTCCTTCATACTTCTTGCCTCATCATGATACCAAAATGGATGTGTTAAAATTTGCAACTGTGGATATGTTCCCCCGTGTATTATATCCAAAACTGGTTCCCTCCAGCACATTCTCGAATCTGACAGATATTTAAACTGCTTAAAGAAAAGATTCCCATAGGAATTCATAACTCCCTGTATTTTTATATCAGCATCTAGGATTGTCTTTGTCGGTCTGTGATACGAAAAGACTTTTATATTGATTCCTAAAATCTCTGTTAATACTTTTAGCTCCTTCACGATATCTTCTGCAATTTTATCTGCATTTCCCATATCTTCTGGATATTCCATCTCATCAAAATGAAGTCCAACTGCATGTCCCATATCCTGAATTTCGTTTATTATTTTTTTGTTTCTTTTTGAATAAAGATTATAAAAATTACTTGTCAGCAGCACAAAGTATGTACTTTTTACTCCATATTGATACTCCAGTTCTGCCATTTCTAAAGCTTTTTGTAAATCCGTATCAATATCATGCCTTAAAATGACGCATCTGTCATACTGGTTCCAGTTATGGTAATCTGCTGTTTTGTAACCATTTTCATCCAATAATTCCAATAATTCCTGATAACTGTCAAAAGTGAATTTCATATTCATCTCCCCTATACCTGCCTGATTCTATCCACGACCTTTTGGATGTCATTTGTATTCAGATATGGATGCATTGGCAGAGACAGGCAACAATCACATATTTTCTCTGTCATACTATAATCCAATTCCCAAAATCCGTTTTCCTTAAAGGCCTTCTGCTGATGCATAGCCTTTTTATAATAAACCGCTGTTGGAATACCATTTTCTTTCAAAAGCTCTGCTGCCCGTTCCCTCTCTCCGTTATTTTGAAAACATACTGTATACTGTGCCCAGCTTGAATACATTTCCTCTTTGACAAGTGGTACTTTAACACAGCTTTTTAATCGGTTTGTATACTCACACGCCACCTGGTTACATGTTTCAATCTCCTCGTCAAAAAATTTAAGCTTTTCAAGCAGGACTGCCGCCTGCAAAGTATCCAGCCTTGAATTCATGCCTATCCGCACATTATCATATTTGTCCTTACCTTTTCCATGTACGCAATATGACCGAATCAGTTCTGCCCATTCATCAGAGTCCGTAAAAACTGCTCCTCCATCTCCATAACACCCCAGTGGCTTTGCCGGGAAGAAGGATGTTGTTGCGATATCTCCAAAACTGCATGCTTTTCTTCCCCTGATTTTTCCGCCAAATCCCTGGGCCCCATCTTCCAGAATAAGAAGATGGTATTTGTCCGCGATTTGCCGAATCTTATCAAAGTCAGCAGGCTGCCCAAATAAATCCACAGCCACAATTACTCTTGGTCTTAAATCAGTATTTTGCATAATGTGTTCAACTGCTGCTTCGAGACTGTCTGGACTGATATTGTAAGTGTCCTCATCGATATCTACAAATACTGGTGTTGACCCTACCAGAGGAACTACCTCACCGCTCGAAAAAAATGTAAAGTCAGGTACAAATACAACGTCACCTTTTCCAATATGCCAAGCCATGAGAGCAAGCTGTAATGCGTCTGTTCCATTAGCACAGGTAATGCAGTGTTTTACACCTACATATTCTGCTAACTTCATTTCCAGCAGTTTTACACAGCTGCCATTGATAAAATCAGTATTATAAAGAACAGACTGTATTGCCGCGTCAATTTCTCTTTCATGTAATTGATACTGCTGTTTCAAATCCCTAAATTCCATTGTCATCTGCCATTTCGTATTTTTCTACTATGTTTCCTCTCTCATCAACCTTGCCACATATTCTCGCGGGCACTCCCATTACCAAACTAAAATCTGGTATATCCTTTGTCACAACACTTCCCGCCGCCACCATAGCGTATTTTCCTATCGTGTGTCCACATATAATTGTTGCATTTGCACCTATGCTGGCTCCTTCTTTAATTAACGTGCATAGATAGTTTTGCTTTCCCTTAGGATATGACGCCCTTGGAATTAAATCATTGGTAAACACACAGGATGGACCTAAAAATACATTATCTTCTATTGTGACACCTTCATATACTGATACATTGTTCTGGATTTTTACACCGTTTCCAATTTTTACATTGTTAGAAATATTTACATTCTGTCCCAAACAACAATTTTCACCAATAGATGCACCTGACTGAATATGGCAAAAATACCATATCTTTGTATTTTCACCAATGCTGACATTATCATCTAAGAAACTACTTTCATGTACATAAAAAGACATCTCAAAACCTTCCTTTAAAATCAGTTGTCGAACATCCTTTGAGCGGCAGTTTCACACTACACCCTCCTGCTGCTGATTTATAGACTGCCAGTACTAATTCCATTGCTTTCTTTCCATCCATAGCCGTTACATATGGCTGTCTGTCCTGCTGTATGGCATTTATTACATCAGCATATAATGGCGTATGCCCATATCCATATACATTCGGCGGGTTCTCGTGAAATCTTGCTTTTACCTCATCCGGGTCATCAAGCATATCTGAAAATCTCCATTCCTCTATCACATTGACGGACTGTCCGCCTGCCTTAACAGTTCCCTTCTCACCAAATATATATAATGTTTCCTCCAGATTCTTTGGATATATATCCGTCGTACCTTCAATGATTCCATAACTCCCATTCCTAAATCTGATAAGCGCAATCCCCATATCCTCAGCTTCTATGTAATTGTGATTAAGCCTGTCCGTCATTCCGACAACCTCGTCAATTTCACTGCCCATCATCCAACGAAGTAGATCAATATTGTGAATACACTGATTCATCAATGCACCGCCATCCTGCTCCCACGTGCCTCTCCACGACGCCCGGTCAAAATATTCATGATCCCTGCACCATCTGATATGTGCTGTCCCATAAAACAGCCTTCCGAACCGGTTCATATCTATTGCTTCCCGTATAATCTGAATTGATTTATTAAACCTGTTCTGATGACACGCACACACTTTTACATGATATTTAATCGATGCAGAAATGATTGCATCAGCATCTGCAATAGATAACGCAATAGGCTTCTCTATAATACAATTACATCCCCGCGCTATGCAGAAAAGTGCTATCTCTGCATGCTTTCCGCTCTCTGTACAGATAGCTACCAGCTCTGGTTTCTCATTTTCAATCATTTCTTTGTAATCTGTATACTGCTTTGTACTGATTTCCAATTTGAATTTAAGCATCTTATCTTCCATACATGAAGGTTTAATATCACATATCGCTGTTATCTCAAGTCCATTATTTTTGGCTGCTGCAATATGATTTGGTGATATACGTCCACAACCGATTAGTGCATATCTCACAGGCTTTACACCTCCTCTGTTTACCTGATTCTTTCATTAATTCAGAGTGATCCAATGCTTGACTACATTGTCTTATAAATTTCTAATCCTATGTTATCTATTGATCTATCATTCTTTTTTTCATCCTGATTTAATACAGCATACTTAAATATATATTCATGCACTTTGTTATTTTCATAAAATATGCGCCTGTTGTATATCTCTATCAGTCCATATATGCATTTCTCACTTAACGCATAGTATTTCATTTCATATTTTTTATCCAATACATCAATTTCCAAAATACAATTGTTCTTTACAGAAAACAGCCCTATATACCTATCTCCCTGTACATACTCCAAAATATACTTGCTATTTAATTCCCTTCTCCCTAAAAGGCTTTCTTTCGTTTCATTTTCTTCAGCTATTTCAAGTGTATATACTTTGTAATTTTTTTTATTCACATACACAATCTTATTCGTTTGAAACGGTATAAACCAGACATTCTCCCCTACTGCCACTGAATATAAAAATGTTGGCAGTTCATACTTATTCAACGTACAATCCACTTCGCCATTTGTATCTTTTGTGAAATTATAAATGCCAAATTCTTTCGGGAACTCATCTATTATCCTTATTGCATTTTCTTCTCTATTCCATACATATATTTCTTTGTTACAACCACTCATCCAAAACTGTTCACCATCAAAACAAAGTGTAAAAAATTTTCTCCCTATATCTGGAAATCTATGTATCATTATCTCCTTTGTAATTAAATCAAACTGATAAATCTCATCAGACATATTTGATAAACTATACAGAACAGTCCCATATTTAATGCTTCTCCCTATCCCATTCTCTCCACCTAGAACATAATAGTTGTCAATTTTCTTCTTCGTTATATCTATCTCAATTATCTGGCCTAACCCGCTTGAAACAATAAATAATTTATTGTTGTGTTCACAAAATTCACAAGTTCCCACTTTTACTTTGTTTGGATTATCAATACAAATTTTAGAAAATTTTTTAGTATACGTATTATATATCCATAGAATATCCCCATTATCAGGCATACAGAAAATTTCATCTCCACTTTTCATACACAACGGTGTCAATCTAAAAGTTGAAGATGTTTCCTCTGGAATGCAGACTGCCAATTCACACTTATTTGTTTTCAAATTCAAACAAAATAGAATATTTTCCAAGCCTCCTACAAACCATACTTTATCATTTTCCTTCCACCAATTATCACTCCACATAAATAAACTATTTATATTCTCCACCTTGTTTGATTCTCCCTTGCTATTCTGCCATTTGCACTCCACTACTTAAAGTAAGATTATATGTATATAACGGTATATTTTTTTCGTGCTTATGTTCATGCATAGCAAAATTAAATTCATCAAAACGACTCTTAGGAATATAGATTCCACACGCATTATTATCCGTTACATATACATTATCAAAATTTTTCCCTAGTGCATCATATACTGCCCTGATGACTTCTGCTCTATATTCATTTTGCCCAATTTTAAAATCATGCCATACAACAATAGACTGTTCTTTCCGGCTTGAAAAAATGTTTTTAGTATCACAATATACTCCTTGATAGCTGTGATCACCATCTATAAAATAGAGATCTACTGAATCAGCGTGTTTCGAAAAATCAAACACCTTAGAGTCAGTATAATAATGTATTATCTTTTCATTATGTGAAAGTCTCCCCAAGTAATCTGCATTTTTTGACTGCACAAAATAATTCTCCAAGCTCTCTTCGGGCAATGTTACACTATAAAGCTTATCACAGCAGTCAGTTAGTATATTAATGCTTTCACCTATAAAAGTGCCAACTTCCATATATTCTTTGGAACCACTCATTAAAGCAATCTGTTTTAAAAACATGTAATCCAATACACCAGATCCGCCTGCAATAAACGTCAACTCTTTTAAATTCAGTTTTCCTTGCTGATGCAGCCATGCCCCCAAATTAATTGTTCTTTCGTCCAGCATATCCTCTATTCCACTAGGCAGTACTGTCTCTAAACCCATTTTAAAAACCACTATATCAGAATTAGTAATTCCCATATTCTTCATATTTTCCAACATTTCCCTATACCAAATGCTGGCCACTATAATTGTAACATTTGAATATTCTGTTAACACTTGAGGTTCACAAACTTTTACCCCCCCCCCGTACATTTCAATTTCTGCTGCCTTCTTATCCACAAAAAACAGAATATTATATTGATTCTTAAAATGTTCATAAACAAACTTTCCAATATTTCCACAACCATATATAATTGCCTTTTTCATCTTTTCCCTCCTTCAAAATTAGTCATTAAATATCTTATTCCATGCTTCTATTCTTGGTTCTATTCTTAATAACGCTTCTATCATGCGTCCATTATTTTTCTTAGATATATCAGAAAAACTTATAAAGTCTTCATACTCCATCTTATAAATCTCATTTGTTGTACAAATATCACAATGATTTTCATTTCTAAAATAATGTACTAATACTGATCTGTCCCTCAGATAAACTTTTTTACCCAAATATAACAATGTTTGTATATTTCCCATTGCCTGTTGCCTGTTCATTGCAAAAATGCCAATATCCATATGATTTAAAAATTGATCATATTCGTCTTCACAAAGGTACTCAGTTAATGCAATTAACTTTTCACCAAATATCTTTTTTCCTTCCTTTATTACTCTTTGTGCATAATCCTTATCTCCATACGATAATGGTACATATACTTTTATGGACTCATCTTTAAACTTAGACAATAAATGAAAAATTTGTATATGTTTATTTGTAAATGTAGCGGAGTGTCCAACTTGTATAGCTATATAATCCTTTTCCATTTGCTTTTGTTCTTTAATACTCTTCAGTAATCCGTAATCAGCATAATATTTTGCACAAAAAAATCTGCCCCTAGGATGATAAAATTTCTGCATATACCATCTTTCTTCTGGAAGAATATTGATTATCCCGTGTGCATTTCTTATCACATATTTCTTTTTTAAATTATTCCATTTATTGTTTTGAATATAAAATTTATCTCCACCCCAAAAATATAGGTACAATCTTTTTAAAAGTTTTCTCTCTTCTGCAAAAAAGTTAATAATTTCCTGTTCAAAAACCCCGTGATAAATTATTTTATCAAAATCATATACCTTTTTTGTCCCCAGTTTTTCAATAATATTCCTGACATATTTTACATTCTTGAATGAATATAAATCTAATTTTGTTTCAGCGTTAATTCTTGAACCATATATCCAAAATTCATGATCATTATTATTAAAATTTTCATTCATAAACTTTATGTTATCATTTGCAAACTTTCCAAGCCGAAATAAATGCAGTATTTTGTACATCCCGTTTGTCCCTCCATTATATTCCAAACAAAAATGTGATATAAAGTAATATGTAAACAGTAGAATTCTGTAATATAAAACACTAATGTAAAGTATGAAATTGTCAAGATGTATGATTATAAAAATGGCCAATAGATCATCTAACGCATATTCTCCAGTTTCTTTCTATCTATTTTCCCGTTTGCATTTTTAGGAAGCTCACTCATATATTCCAATTTGTTAGGTATCATATAATCAGGTAAATATTTCCTCAGTTCCTGCCTCAGTCCCAAATCTTCCATTTGCATATCCGTTGCTATAAATGCGATCAACTTGGACAGATTATTCCGGGAAACAGTATGAATCACGGCGCACTGCTTCACGCCTGGAATCTTTATTAAAGCATTTTCAATCTCTTCTAGTTCAATGCGATACCCCATATGTTTAATCTGATTATCAACTCTTCCAATAAAATATAATTTTCCATGTTTTACCTCTACCAAATCGCCTGTTTTATACATTCTGGCATTATAACCGGGAATCCCTTTATAGCGCACAAATGATTTACTTGTACGTTCTTCATCGTTATAGTACCCGAGCGCCAGCTGGTCACCCATAAGACACAGCTCTCCACATTCACATACTTTTTCCTTCTTGTCTAAAATAACATAACTAAAATTGGGAGCTATCTGTCCTAACGGAGATAATCCATCTGCTTCTATATCTTCCCTCTGTATTCTATAGGCAGAGCAGATACAAGTTCCTTCTGTTGGTCCATATACATTATAAAAGTCTGCTGTATCTGCATAAATACGATATAATTTTCTTAGCAACTCCTTCGGATATCCCTCCCCACCAAATGAAAAAATACGTATATGCCCAAGTATCTCTTTTGTCAACAGCTTCAAATTGGTTAAATAAATCAACATGGAAGGAACACTAAACCAAAATGTACATCGTGTATCATGAATGATCTGCAGCATTTCTTTTGGTTTATCAACTGATTCTTTTGATAACGCAACCATTGTAATGCCATTAAACACAGAACAATAAAAATCAAATACAGAATTGTCAAAATATATAGGATTGACATTTGTCATAATATCGTTCGGAGTCAAGTGATAGTTTTCCCTGCCCCATTGTATGAAATTCATAAGGCTTTTTTGAGCGATCAGCACCCCCTTGGGAATCCCGGTCGATCCCGATGTGAACATGATATATGCAGGATTATTACCTGATACCGCACTCAAAAGTTGTTGGTCCAGGCTTTCCCCTTCGGAATCTAAAAAAACATGATTTGCATCAGCAGGAAAATAACGGATATTCAGCTCGTTGCACAGATTCTCAATGGCCGCATTTTTCTCATCCGCAAAAACCAATCGCGGAGCAGCCGTATCAAATATTTTCCTGATACGTTCTACAGGATTTGTATAGTCAAAATTGGTATATATAATACCTAATTTAAGGCAGGCAATCATCATTGCAAATCCCATGGGTGATTTTTTATTCTGGATTGCCACAACGTCCAGTTTTTTTACCCCCATAGAAATCAAGAAATTCGCCGCTTTATTTGACAGAATGTCCAATTCCTGAAAGCCGATTTGATCCACCCCGTCAAATATAATTGCAATTTTATTACCATACTGCCTACTTACATTTTGAAAAATCTGCCCTAAATTATATGTGTACATATCCTTACCTCGTATCAATTAATATTTGTTATTTATAACAGAAATACTGCGTTATTTTCTTCATAACCACATACCATAGTGCGATATACAAACCATAGTATTCTTCTGATTTCCCGACACATATATCTTCAAAATCCACTGAAAGGTCTCAATAATTTCCTCTTCATCTACTATCCAAAACATCTATACCTGTTTTTGCGTTATCCCCCTCGGATAAATCCAGTTCTGCATAACCAAATCCGCTTTGACCAAAACCATTTCCATTATAAAACATAAGATATTTATCCCTTACCTTTACCACACATGGATATGCCATCATTTTTGAATCAAACCCGTCACCATCTTTTTCTATACCGGAGTTTCCATCTTCTCTATGCCAATTTTCCAAATCTTTAGACCATGCATATCCTATTGAATAGGATGACTTACCATCACGATAATCATCTGTACCCCTGTAACAAAACCACATATGATATATATTATCTATTTTGATTACTGTAGGAACAGTATTGGCCTCGTTATCTATTCGAGTAGGCAATATTGGCACACCGCTTCTATCATACAAATAAATTAAATCATTAGACTTTGCCGACACTATTTCATAAGCACTATCCCATCTTTGATCACGTTTATACCATTTTGTTCCAGTTGCATAAAATGCATAATAAATACCATTTTCTTTTATATACATAAGTCCTGTTCCTGACAATGTTTCATATGGTGTTCTATCCAGAATAGGGCCCTGAAACATTTTTTTAAAGCTCAATCCCCCGTCCTCACTACAGGCAATTCCTGTCCAATTGCTATAGGGAATCGAATCTCTACGGCTCCACCCCACATAGGTCAAATATACTTTCCCATCTATTTCGTCGACCCAGTTTGGCATCACTCCATGTTCATCAAACTGTCCTTCTTCACCATGCTCTAAAACAGGTTTTTCATACAAATGTATAATTTTCGATGGATTATTAATATCCAAATCCATCATGGCGATACAACTCTCTCCTGGTTTAGGTCTCGGTGCAAAATATATCCGTAAGCACTCTTCTTTTACTAACACTTTGGGTATTTGCGCATGAGAATTAATCCATCCATATTCTCCGTTTGCCTTAAATATTAGTCCTTTCTTTATCCACTTCATCATGCCACCTGCTTTCCGATACTGCGATAATCCATATCAATACAAGCCGGGTGTGAAGAATAATTCCTGCTCTCTATACCCCCCCCAGTATATCGCGGGCAGCTTTTTGTATAGACTGGTTCAGAAACTCATACATAGAAATATCCAATTTTTCTCTAGCCTCCTGTGCAAGCTTTTTCGTTTCAGGACTTACCCCCTCCAGCTTTCCGTAATATCTGGTGCGGAGTGTTCCCCCTCTTTTCCCTGGTATATCAAAATCAAAATCTGCGTCAGGTTCTCCTTCGCCTACTTCAAATTCCATGCAGTAAACCACACCATGCAGGATCCAGCTCAGATTAACATTTCTCGCCTCAACAGGGATGTCTTCCAAGCTGAGGTTGTTCATATAATGCTTATTGTAATCAATCAGAATCCTTCCAAATTCCGTATCGTAAAGCCATGGGGCAAGCCCGCGTCCGGCAATGACCACCTTTGCTCCCGGTCTTGTGACCCTTATGATTTCTTTCATCTGCGCTTTCACATCGGAATACAGGCTCATCCCTACCCCCCCATAACTATATACCGCATCGAAATAATGATCCGGATAAGGAAGTGCTTCGGCATTACTTTGTGTAATGATAACCTGTCCACTTTCAAACTTATTTTTTAATACCTTTAACATATCCAAAGAAATATCCTGAGCATGGAACTCCGATCCCTCTGCAATTCTTTTCTTAATCAGCACAGAATCTCTTCCTGTCCCCGCACTCAATTCCAGAACCCGAATTCCCTTCTTTCCATCAATATGAAGCTTATCTATGATACTATTCCGCACATCATCTTCATTGCTCTTAAACAGTTTATAGGTAAGATAGTGGAAATCATCATACTCCCCAGACTCTTTGGCAAATAAACTAATTGCATATTCATTTCTGCCTTTGTCTGTGATCTTTGTAAGATTCGGAATTCCGTCATTTACTTCGTATTCTTTACCTGACATATTTGTAAGAGATCCATTTTCACTCAATATGAGCTTTTCTTTTGTTTCTGGATCTCTCCAATTTTTCACCACTTCACTGTTTAACATTTAAAAATCCTCCAATTCCGCATAGCCAAATCCACCCTGGCCAAAACCATTTCCGTTATAGAACATCAAGTATTTATTTTTAACTTTTACCACATAAGGATATGCCATCATCTTTGAATCAAATCCATCAATTGACTTCTCTATTCCGCATTGACTGTCGTCACGATTCCAGTGTTCCAAATCATCGGACCAGGCATAGCCTATGGAATATGATAATTCACCATCATGATAATCCTCAACGCCTCTATAGCAGAACCACATATGAAATCGATCGCCGATTTTTACTACTGTAGGCGCCGTATTGGCTTCGTCTTTTATTTTAGTTGGAAGTAAAGGTTCTCCATTTCTGTCATACCAGTGGATCAGATCTTTTGATTTCGCGGAAACAATCTCATATGCACTGTCATACTGGCCTTCGTCCCGCTCATACCATTTTGTCCCATTTGCATAAAATCCGTAATATATATCACCTTCTCTGATGCAAACCAGTCCCGTTCCTGAGAGCGTCTCATTCAGTGTTCTATCTAAAACAGGTCCTCTAAACATCTTATGAAAATGCAGCCCTCCGTCTTCACTGCAAGCAATACCCACCCAGTTGCTATAGGGAATCGAATCTCTGCGGCTCCATCCGGCATATAAAAGATATACCTTATCATCCATTTCCCCAACCCATTGGGGCATAACACCATGTTCATCAAATTCCCCTTTTTCCCCATGTTCCAATACTGGATCTTCATATATTTTTATGATTCTTGATGGATTATCAATATCCAGATCCATCATGGCGATGCAGCTTTTTCCCGGAACAGGGCGGGGAGAAAAATATATCCGCAAAAGATTCTCTCTTACTAAAACCTTTGGAACCTGCGCATGAGAATTAATCCATCCGTATTCTCCGCCTGCCCGAAATATCAATCCTTTTTTTATCCAACGCATTACCGCTATTACTCTCTTTCTGTATTATTTTCCCGGTTTTATAATATAAGCATTCGGCATCCATGAATGAGGTACTGTACGAATGACTACATCTGGCAGCAATTCATGAAGTGCGGCAGTTTCACCAGGACCAAACTCTGTAGAATATTGATCAAAAATCATAATTCCGCCAGGATTCAGCCTTTCCCAGAAAAATGGTATGGCCGCTTTCATAACATCATACATTCCCGCGTCCATCATCACCAGTTTAAACCGTAGATGATTATGCGCTTTAAAAAATTCCCCTAAATCGGTAATCAAATTCAACTTATGAATTTTTAGGATATTATCCATTTGCTGTTTTTTGATTAGCGTCATAAGTTCTTCATAATCCGCTTTATAGCTTCCCTCCGGTACTATATCAGTATCCTTTTCCGATGCTTCCCCGGTTCCCTCAAACCAGTCAAACCCATGACACAGTGTCAGGGATTCCGATTCAAAAATTTTTATCAGCTTAGCAAACAGAAGACTGCTCGCACCTCTATAAACACCTACATCTGCTATATGTCCAGCCAGACCTAGACTCATTTTGTACAACTCATATATTGTAAGTACTCTGTTCAGCACCATATGCCCCACATATGCCGGAAAATGCTCCATAAATTCTCCTACGTCAAACCGTATACCCCCCCCTGTTTCAAAAATTCCATATACTCATAAAATCCTTCTCGTCTGTGATCAAATTTTCTTCCTTCCAATTCTCTTTCCTTTGCCCATTTTTCCGCCATCGCTGTCTTCTCCTATATCTTTTCTATATTATAATAATCATAAATGCCTATCGTCTCGGCCCCAGCCGCTTTTGCCACCGCAATGGATGCAGCATTGTTTTCATATATATCTTCCGAAACCAGCTTATGCTGACCACTACACTTTTGTATAAATGCCTTGGTCAAGGCCTTCGCAATTCCCTGTCCTCTGAACTGTTCCTCAACAAAGATATCTTTTTCGCAGACTCCGAATG
This sequence comes from uncultured Lachnospiraceae bacterium, assembly GCA_947178145.1. Classification (GTDB taxonomy): domain Bacteria; phylum Bacillota; class Clostridia; order Lachnospirales; family Lachnospiraceae; genus COE1. The sequence goes on from CAMWXE010000001.1 coordinate 75,044, forward strand.
CCTCCCCAGCGGAATAGACAATTCCCATCATTTCCCCATCGGCAGAATATGCCGCCAGGAGATTTGCCCTTTTCAGGGCATCATCCGCACTGTTATAATATCTGTGTGCCAGATCCAATCCAAAGGCATCTTGCTCAATCTCATCTTTTGTCATCTCCCTTATTTTATAGGCGCTGTCATTAGCCATTTCATCCGCTGCTTCTGCCGCCTCTCTATGGATCATATGGATCCGCTGGCTTTTCGCAGCAAACGGCCGGGAATCCAGATAGTTCCGCATATATTTTCCCGGATCGTACATCCGGAGCTTCATCCGACCATTACTTTCGATAAATGGCTTAACCATATGCTCAAAAAAAGCTTCATCATACTCTTCATATGCTTCCTGACAAAATCCAAATTTATTTACAATAAAAGCATGGGTTGGATTAGTATCATCATTTGTTAAAATACTTCCTTCCATGTTTTGCTCGATTACGCTGACAATAAGTGGAAACCACAGTTTCTCTATTGTAAACAACGCTTTGAGTTTAGTCTGATTAACCCCCCCCCCCGTACTTTATGGTGAACTTTAACAATTCGTTATAAATATTTTTTGCAACCACTCGATCTTCATACTGCAACAGAATTTTTCCCCATGGAGATTTTCCATACTGTTCCTTTATATAGGGATTCTGCAGGCATACCACATCGCTGCAGGAAAAAATCCTGTCTTCCACACAAATTCTTGCACCTTTATTTCCAGTAGAAAAAGCTTTTACCTTTGATGCAATACTCACAGCCGTATCTTTACCCAAATCAATATCCATATCCGTCGGTTGATATGAATAATAAATATCAGTATCGCGCAAACTCTGTTTCCGTACTGGCAGAAACCGCTTATCATAAGCCGCCTCAAACGCGTCCGCCTCTGCCCTGAAAGACAGCTGATACAAAAGCCCCGCATCCAGATCGTCAGAATAGGGAATCTCTACCTGTGCTATAATATCGCCGCTGTCGATCCCCTTATTCATCAGATGGCATGTGGCTCCCGAATCCCTTCTATATAAGATCGCACCCGGAACCGGATCCCTGCCTCTTAAATCAGGCAATAAAGAAGGATGAATGTTCACAAATTTTTTACGATTACAAAAAACCTCTTCTGGAAGGATGATCGGCAGACCATTGCTGATAAAAAAATCAAAATCCGTTGTCTTTATATCCTCCAAAAACTTTTCCCGAACCCCTATTACAGAGTATTCGAGTCCCTCTTTATCCAGATAACGTTCAAGATAGGATCCCCTGACTGCCCATATCTTCACTATATTAATCCCTAGCTCCCGCATTCGCTGCAAAACAAACGCCCTGTTGCCAGCAAAGGCATACTTTTTATTTTCCATTTATATTGTCAATCCTCCGTCAATATGGATGACCGCCCCGGAAAGGTAATCCGTCTCTATGATATACTTCACAGTGGAAGCAATATCTTCCATCCGTCCAAGCGTTCTGAGAGGTGTCTGCTTCTTCCAATGATCTATCAGGCTGTCAGACAGAGCTGCCTTTGTGGAGGAAGTCTCTATAAAACCTGGTGCAATGGCACATGCCCGTATTTTAAACATTCCAAGTTCCTTCGCCATAACCTTTGTCAACGCTTCTATACCAGCTTTGGCTGTAGAATAGGCAGCCTGCCCCATATTTCCCGCTGCGGAAATAGAACTGAAATTGATAATAACTCCCTTTGTTCTCATAGAAACCATTTTTTCTGCCACACAAGTGCTCATGACAAAGCAACTGTTCAAATTACTGTTAATAACACGATCCCAGCTTTCCTTACCATGTACTTCCTTTTTTAACATATTCACCATAGGTTCGGAATAAATTTCGCCTGCGCAATTTATCAACACATCTATTCTGTCAATTTCTTCCAATTTTTTTTTAACATCTTTCATATTGGTAACATCAACCATATAAGTATTACTCGTTTCACTCTCAACACAATCAAAGATAATAATGTTTGCACCCTTTTCTTCCAGTGCCGCCACTATGCCACTACCAAGACAGCCCAACCCGCCAGTAACAATTATATTTTTGCCCTTAATTTCCATTTACTTTTTCCCCGACAACTTTTTCTATTTTTTCTACATCCGTCATTTCCATGATTTCATCAGCTGTAAATTCAATACTAAATTCATCTTCCAAACTTACTATTAACTCCATATGTGTGAGACTATCCCATGAATCAATGTCTTGCATATTTGTCTGTGGTGTTATAGAACTTTCCTTTATTTGAAAAGTTTCTGATATAATTTTCTTAATCTTTTCCATTTCTCAATCCTTTAATCAAATTGAAACATTCTCATGAACTGTTCTGTCGTCAGTCGGTATTTGGGTGTATCTGGTACAATATATACAGAATCTTTATCCGTGTTTTTTGTTATAACTGTGTTTGCCCCGATAAAATTGTTTGAGCCAATGCATATGTTATGTGCAATTGTACTATTAATACCAAGAAAACAGTTACTACCTACACTTGAATTGCCGCCAATGACAGTCCCCGACGTTATCCATATGTTATCCTCTACCGTAACATGATGCGATATTATTGCTCCGTTATATATGAAAGCATTGTTCCCTATTTTAGAAAATGGGCCAATGCTGACATTATTTAAAACAACTGTATTTTTTCCAATCTCAACATTACTGGATATATCAGCACCTGAATGAACAAAGCTTACTAATTGATATCCTTTCTTTTCCGCCTCTGCACACTTCTGTTCACGTATTCTATTCATTTTATGATAACCTATTGCTACAATCATTTTATATTTTTCCGTATCATATTCTTTTTCTATATTCTCAAAATCCACAACGGGCAAACCGAATTTTTCACTCTCAGTTCTATAATTATTGTCCACTGTAAATACCACAGGATCCCACCTGCTGTTTGTGTCATCCAATATACATCTGTATATAATTTCAGCTACCTTGCTTGTTCCAAAAATAATAATCTTTTCTTTATTCATTTAATTCATACCTCTTTAACAATTCCTGTATTATATCTACTTCATTAAACATCATAATATCAATAATTGATAAGTTATCAATAAATTCGTTCCTTTTTTGATCATAAATAATGTCTTCTTTTCGTGTATCTAGAAAATACAGTTTGATATTTTTACTCATAAATATATTCTGATGATATAGTTTTCTTCCTCCACAAGGATTAATATAAACATCTGCCTTGAGTCTTTTACATATCTCCACAATTCTTTCCTCACCTTTTAACTCCTGGTTCTTAGGAATTTGAGACGAAACCAATATTTCTGTATTGATGCCTAAATAGGACATCACTTTTTGAATACTATATTTTATATATTCTGTTATATCATCATCAGAATTGTTAATAATGTCTTCGATTATAGGGGCAACTTTTCTATAACAAGGTGCTTTTCCATAAGCATTGCTTATAGTCTTAAAAAAATCCTGTTTTTTTTCATGCGCAAATCTTAGTTTTGTATCCATGATTAATTTATTTTGTGAAGCCTTATCTACTGGGATCGTAAATCTGTAAGGCTTTCCATTTAACAAAATGCTATTTCTATTTATATATCCGCGCATAATATAATTCACATCATTGAGTAAAACAAATTTATCCACAACATTAATCAATTGCCAGTACCCTATATAAGGCATAAAATACGGCTGCATTATACCTACTTTCATTTCCAACATCCAACCTTGAATTCAAATTCTTTCAACATCCAGTTTTCTTTTTTCCATAAAATAGTCCAATATTTTTTTAATGTTCTTACTTTCAATACCTTCATACAATGGAACAACCAATACTTGCTTAGACAATTTCCGCGCTTTTTCAATGTCCTCATTGCGATACTTATTCCGAAAACACGCCTGATCTGCGGTCAGAGGGTAAAAATATTTTCTGGCATATATATCATTTTGTTTTAATATCTCATATAGTTCATCTCTGCTCTTTCCATAATTCTCTTCTATCAAAATTGGAAAATATGCATAATTCTTTGTCGCATTCACATTCTCATCAAACAAGCGAATTCCATTTATGTTCAAAAATCCTTGTCTGTAATATTCATAACCTTCTTTTCTACTCTCTAACGCTTCTCCCATATGCTTAAGGTTACATAATCCCATAATAGCGCAAAATTCATTCATTTTGGCATTCGCACCAACATCTGTCACAAGTTCTTCTCCACGTATACCAAAGTTTTTCAAATTATATAGCTTTTCATAATATCTATGCTCTTTAAAAGTTACTGCTCCACCTTCTATTGTATTAAAAACCTTTGTCGCATGAAAACTAAAAACAGACGCATCTCCATAACTTCCAATTCCTCTTCCCCTATATTTCACTCCAAAGGCATGTGCTGCGTCATATATAACTTTCAGATCATACTTGTCTGCAATTTTTTGTATTTCTTCAACATTACATATATTTCCATATACGTGAACTGGTATAATTGCAACAGTATGTTCCGTTATTAAGTCCTCAATTTTTGTTTCATCAATAGTGCCGTCACTTAACTTTATATCACAAAATACAGGTTTCAATCGGTTTCTTACAATCGCATGTGTCGTGGATATAAATGTAAACGGTGTTGTAATAACCTCTGCTCCCTCTGGAAATCCCATCATCTGAATCGCCAGTTCTAGTGCCATATGACCATTTACCATAAGGGACAACTCTGGCACATTTAAATATTCCTTTAATTCCTTTTCCAGTTGCTGATGATAGACTCCCATATTCGTAAGCCAGTGTGTATCCCATAGTATTTTAATAGCCTTTATATACTCCTCATATGGTGGCATGGAGGATTGTGTAACCAGTATTTTTTCACTCATTTTCCGTTTCCCCTTATCTCGCCATCTCCACATTCTGCACCATAACCGGCTTCCCCGTCTGCTGATACAGCTGCACGACGCTGCTGTGATCTCCATAATATGCGTCACTGAGCGCGATTGCCCTGTCCACATCTGCGGTATCATCGTAGATTCCCCAGCCTTCTTCTATATATTTTCTGACTATCCTGTCATATTCTATCCAGAGCTGCGGGCGCATGCTTTCCACGGTTGCCTTGATTAGCGGGTGCGGTCTCCACAGGAGCGCCACCTCTTCCTGATTTTCTCTAAATACCTGAAATACAGATTCCATTTTCGCAAGCATTTTTTGGTTATGTGCCAGCAATCCGGCAATACTGGTATTATAGAATATAATCTTCTTCCAGCTCCCGTCTGGCTTCTGAATCACTTTCAACCATTCTTCTGGTACCGCGATCTCTTCTCTGTTGGTACTTGTCACCTTGTCGAACTTCGGTGAGCCAAGTCCTAGAATTTTTTCTTCCCAGTATTTTCTGGCTGTTTCACTGTAATCTTTGGAATCCTCCAAAAGTACTTTGATGTATACCTGCCGCATATCCTCTGACTGTACGATAACCTTGTCTGCGTTATACACCGCCGGCAGCGTACAGAAATGTTTCATGCCCTGTATTTTATTGTCTTCCTCAGGCTTGATTTCACCTAATACAAAATATGGTATGTAAATCAGCCTGTCCGTAAATTTCTTTAGATTTTCTGAAAAGAAAAACGGATGCACACTTGTGACTAGATTAATATTATCATATGGATTATGTATATAAATCATATCTGGATGATGCTGCCCGAAATCAAACGTCTCATACTTTGTAATTGGAACATACTCCGGGTACTGATCCCCTTCGTAGTGCATCTCGCGAAAGCTCCCGTTTGGATTCTTATCATAATATGGAATCGGAATTACATAAGCATCACAATTTGGATCTGCATCCGCCGCTTTCCACACACTTTCCAGGCTGTCCCACATACTCGCCTTGTATGGCAGAAATACTGCTTCTTTCCTGATTGGAATGTCATTTCTGACACTGTTTTCGACTTTGATCATCTTCTGCCGCAACAGCTTCAAGGTCTTGTTTCCGTTGGTCGCCTTAGGAGTTCCTTCCAGCTTTTGATGAATCTGATAAATAAGTTCACAGTATTCTTCTAACAACAAAACTGTCGGATGGCCTTCACCCTCTGTGTTCTCGATCAGGGTGCCTATCGTAACCCCACCTGTCTGACAGTCCTCCAAAAGTTCCATTGCCAGCTGAATAGATCCTTGTTCTATATATCGTTTAATCTGCTCCTGTGCCTCTTCCATCTGACGAATCAGAACTTCTATCTGTTGTTTCTGTGCTTTTCTCATTTCCTGCTCCCAGTTAAGTCTTCTGTTTAATTTGCAAAGAACCTTATCCTTTGTTCTTACCTTTATCTACGTGAAAGGATGCTGCACTTTCGCATCCTTCTACACTTGACTTCGGATTTTCCGCGGCTGTTTCTTCGCGTCCTGAAACGATATAAAATTTATCATAAGGATTATTCAAGTCCTTTTTCACATAATTTTATATCGGTATTAGTCTACCACGTTTTGCGTTAATTGACAATTCTTTTTTCAAAATTTAACACAAAATCGATGGCAAAAACAGTTAGAAAGATATGGAAAAAAGGTAATATTCGACGATTGATACAATATCCCATAGCAAACAATCCATGGATTCATCCCACAAAAAGCACAAAATAGCCTGCCTGAAAACTGACAGGCTATTTTATTCTCTATATTTTATTGGTAATACTTCATAACCATCTGCAGGGATACATTCCCCCGGTACTCATTCACATCAGGATAATACACGATTGATAAGACAATCGGCTCTGATTTTGTATCAGAATTCTCCTGCGTTTTCAGATGATACAATCGATCCAAAGCCCCGGCGCCATACTTCTGCGCCACATATTCGTGAAATTTTCCGATATCGCCAAAGTATATCAGCTCATACCTTCTGCCATCCTCATCCGCTACAGTATACTTTCCTACATTGTGATTTGCTCCAAGCACTCTTCCGCTGACAAAGCGGACGTTTTTCTGCGCAAACTGTGGCTTCGGATTTCCATTTCCAAACGGTTCGAGTCGGTCAAGTTCCGCGATAAAGTCAAAGCTCGCATATGCCATCGGCATTGGCACATCAATCAATACCTTTTCCTCAAAATCCTCGTCTGTAAGCGAACAATTCTCATTGAGCCTGCGCCGGAATTCGTCTACATGCTCCTCTGCAAGAGACAGCCCCGCAGCAAGCTTATGTCCCCCATATTTGGTAAACAACTCCTTGCATTTTGTCATTTCATCGTACATGTGAAACGCCTCAATCGAACGGCCGGAGCCCTTCACCCCCTCCTCCGCTCTAGTGAGTACAAAGGTCGGTTTCCCATATTTTTCACGAATCCTGCCCGCTATAATACCGGCAAGACTCTCATGCACCTCAGGCAGATACACGACAAGCACTCTATCCATGCCAAGTCCGCCATTCTCAATCTGGACTACCGCTTCAGCCACCCCTTTTAAGGTAAGTTCCTTTCTGCTGTCATTCATGGCCTTTAAGTCACCTGCCAGCATTGCCGCCCGTTCCCTGTCCTTTGTCTGAAAGAGTTCCAAAGCATTCACCGCCGTATCAAGCCTCCCTGTTGCATTCAGGCAGGGGCCAAGCACAAATCCAATCGTGTATGGCTTGATGTGCGACGGATCGGTCCCCGTCGCCTGCATCAGCGATCGCAAACCGATATTGCGCGTATTCGCCATCAGTTCCAGTCCATTTTTTACGATAATACGATTCTCATCGCGCAGCTCCATCACATCACCGATGGTGGCAAATGCCGCAAACTCCAGCAGTTCCAGTCCAATCTCAGACTCCATCACATCGCGCCAGTCTGTGTGCGCTCTTTTTGCCAGCAGCGCTAAGACCAGTTTATACGCCACGACTGCACCACATATCTCAGGAAATGGATATCCGCAGTCCTCCTGTTTGGGATCTACGACCGCCATTGCCTGGGGTACTTTGTATCGTCTTTCCCCGTCTATCTCATCGTATGGAACCTCATGATGGTCTGTCACAATCACAGTCATCCCAAGAGAATTGGCAAACGCTATCTGCTCATAGGCAGCTATGCCGTTGTCACATGTAAGTACTGTGTCAGTGCCCGCATCGTATGCCTCCTGTATCAGATGATCATTTAGTCCATAGCCGTCATATATTCTGTGCGGTATCGCAGTATCCACATGCGCGCCGCACTCCGTAAGCCCTCTGTATAAGATGTAAGTGGAACAAATTCCATCGATGTCATAGTCCCCTATGATACGGATATGCTTCTCCTCTGCGGCCTTGTGCAGCAGAATATCCACCGCTTTGTCCATATCTTTCAGAAGCTCTGGCGCATACAGCTCTGCCCTGGTGCCATTCAGAAATTTGTTGATATCTCTGTCCTCCACGACATCCCGGTTTCTGATAATGCGCGCAAGCACCAGACTGATCTGATATTTCTTAGCTATCGCGTTGAAATCTGCCCTTTTTGCCGCTACCATCCATTTACTCATATCTTAACCAAACCCTTCTATTATGCAAATCTATGCATAAACTACGCATTATTTATTCCAATACATCCATCATGAACTCCACCACCGCATAGATGCCGCCAGCACTATCCTTCAATACGACCTGATGTTTGTCCTCTGCCCGAATCACAACTGCGATCACTTCGTCCCCACAGCGCGCAGCCTTCCTGTACTCCACTCTCAGCTCCTGGATCACTGTCTCCTCAGGCAGCGTCTCCATTGCAAGTTTTACATACTCTACATTATTCATGTGCTGATTGGAGTCAATCTGATATTTCCTGACCCGAAAATGTTCCTGCACTTCCCCGTCACCCAGCAGTACAATTTTTCTCGGTGCATACTCCATCTCAAGTCTGGGTTCCAGCACATATCCATCGTGCATCTCCTGTGTTGGCTTTGATGGACAGCGTTTCTCTGTGTCAATGAGTGTCCATATGGATGCTGCCTTGACAATCGCAGTCCCATCTTCCCCTGTCATCATAAAATTTCGATAACCCAAAAAACCTCTGAATTCATAAGGCGCCGTCGCAATCCGAATCCGCTCGTTGAGTCCTGGGCGTCTGTCAATCACAATCTGCCATGAGCTCAACAGCCACGCGACATGTCTGTCGTAGAGATACCCGACAGTGATGCGCCCGTTTTCCGCCTCAAAAATCGCTGCATCCTGAAAACAATCCAGTATCGCAGGTATTGTCATGCGCAATGACGCATCCATAGCGCTGTAACCCACATTCATCTCATATGTATACATTTCCTCATCCCTTTCCCATCAGATAAAACCGCAGCAGCCCAAAAAGCAGCAGATGCAGCGGATATATCGCATAAAACAAATATTTCATCTGTCTTCCGCGCTCTCCATTGTAGAAGTGTATTGGTATCACTGCAAGCGGCGCTGTTTTCTCATATGCAAACGCACCGATTACGGCGATATTCCGAATCCACTCCTGCATATTCCTGATGTAGTAAAACATGACAATAAACAGAACGCCTTCCCAGTGGTAATCAACATCCAGAATCTCACCTGCATACGCAGCCAGCACAATGACGATCAGCTTTAACAGGATATAACGCATCTCATATCTTGTATGAAACTTCTCCAGAATCATTAGTACACACAGCCCAATGCACAACGTGAAGTATACATTCTGTCCCTGCAAGTAGACAACTTTCCCAAATATTGCCATATCAAACGGAATCTCTGATATCACTGCAAACAAAAAGCAGTTTCTCAGATACTTTACCGCACTCCTCGTATGAAAGAAACCCTCCACAAGCAGAAAGCAATAGATCGGAAAAGCAATTCTGCCGATTCTTCTCATAACGAGATAGACATTGTAATCAAAGCCTGCCATCTGTGTGTAAACCGCAGCCGCAAAGTGGTCAATCACCATGGTCACCACTGCAATCCATTTGAGAATTGCCGCCGAAATTCCAAATCTCTTTTGTGCATGTTCCATGTCTCCTCCTCCTGGAATGAACCAAACTATCGAGCCGGGAAGACTTTCCCGGGAAGAATTCCCTGTTCGCCGCGCAGGGCATTTCTATATGAATCCCTGTGCATATGACGAAAGCTGCAGCATAAAAGCTGCAGCCCCACCAAAACCTCTTTATGCCTCTTATGCTTTTTTGATCTTTGTCCTGAGTACATACCAGAGTGCACCTGTGATACACACCGAAGAATACGTACCACACACAATACCTACCATAAGTGGCAGCGCAAACTCTTTGATAGAAGTCACACCAAGCACGTACAGCGCAGCTACCATAACGAAGGTGGTCAGCGATGTAAAAATACTTCTCGAAAGTGTCTGACTAATACTTCTGTTAACCAGATCCTCCAACGAATCTTTTTTCTGCATGGCACCAAGATTTTCCCTGATACGGTCAAATATGACAATCGTCGCATTGATAGAATAACCCACTATCGTGAGCATACATGCGATAAAGGTACTGCCTACAGACACCTTTGCAACCGCGTAAAACGCAAGTACGACAAGCACATCATGTACCAACGCCGCGACAGAACTCGCCGCAAAGCGAATGTCTTTAAAACGGAACCAGATATAAATCAACATGCATACCGTGGCGATAATCACTGCTATCACCGCATCACTCTTCATCTCAGAGCTGATTGTCGAGCTGATCGTCTCCGCTGTGATCAGTTCCTCATTGACGCCAAACTGCTCAGCCAGCAAACCGTTTAACTGCTCTCTCTCTGTCAGATTGAGCTCTCTGGTCTTGAAAATTACTTCATTGGAACCTGCCACCTTCTGCACCTGTACTGCGCCGTCACCTGTCACACTGCTGAACACAGGTACGACATTTGCATCGATTGCAGCCAGATCCATATCCTCATTAAAAGTAACATTTGTGGAAGTACCGCCCACAAAATCCAGACTATAATTCAATACCTTGCCTGTGGAAGCGCCGTTCATACCCATAAATACAAAACCAAGCACAATCACTGCAACAGAGCAGACAAAAAATATGTTTTTCTTCCCAAGGAAATTGACAGTCGTCTTCTCCTTGTTCCTCCCATAAAATTTTACATCCTTGAGTCCTACGGCAAAAAGTGCCCTGAGAATCAATCTTGTCACAAAGAGCGCTGTGAACATCGAGAGCACGATACCAAGACCAAGCGTATAGGCAAAGCCCTTAACCGTACCAGAACCCTTGATGCCAAGTACAAACGCCGCGATCAGCGTTGTCACATTGCCGTCGACAATCGCCGAAAGCGCCTTCTGAAAGCCCGCATCTATCGCATTTCTAACCGTCTTGCCAGCTGTAATCTCCTCTCTGATACGCGCAAAGATAATAACATTGGCATCCACCGCCATACCAATCGAAAGGATAATACCGGCAATCCCCGGAAGTGTCAGCGTAAGCTCAAATATATTGAGGAAGATTACGATCAGACAAGTGTAAATAATCAGAGCAAGCACTGATGCAAATCCTGGAATACGATATACGACAATCATAAATAGCGCAATGATAATCAAACCAATCAATGCCGCAAGCAGACTTGTCCTCACAGCCTCCTCGCCGAGCTGTGCACCTACCACGTTCGAGCGCAGCTCCTCCAGTTCCAATTTCAATCCGCCAATTCGAATCTGGCTTGCAAGATGCTCTGCCTGCTCAAAGGATCTCATGCCGGTAATCTGCGCTCTGCCGTCCGTGATCACCGCCTCTACATTTGGCACACTGATAAAATCTCCGTCATAATAAATACCGATTGACTGCCTGCCTGCATATGCCTTCGTCGTGGCCTCTGCAAACTTTGTTGTGCCCTCTTTTGTAAATACAAGTTCCACAATAAACTGACTGTTTCCAAGGCTGTCATTCGCGGAACCTCCATCTGCTGCCTCTACATCTGTCCCCTCGAGCACGACACTTCCATCCGCCAGCAATTCCTCAATCGTCTTGTTCAGGGAATAACCTGTCGTACCTGCGCCTGTATAAGAATAGTTCTGATTTCCATCTGCATCCGTCTGCATTATAAAATATAATGCACCAGGTCTTCCTAAATCTGTAAGAATCGTATTGGCATCTGACACACCAGGAATCTCAATATTGATACGGTCCGATCCCTCCTGGTACACCTGTGCCTCCGTACTATAACCCTCTACACGCTGCTGGAGCTTATAGATTGTATCCGCCATATCCTCAGCGGAAGGATTTTCCTCCCCCACCACCTGATATGTGATGCTCACGCCGCCGGCAAGATCAAGCCCCTGCCGGATTCCTGAAGCCGAACCGGCTCTCTCTGTGCCAATACCCCATATTGCCACAAATCCCAACGCTGCAATGACGAGCACTGTCAGAAGCAGCGTAACCACACCTTTGTTTTTTTTCATATACCATATACTCCTTTACTACATATCTTCCCCGGCAAGAGCAGCCTTTATCATGATTGCACATTCTACACGTTTCCGCTGAAGCTCACACCCTAAGTCGTAAGCATTGTTGATGTCTCCGTGGAAATGGTAAGAATTTGCCGCGCATCCGCCACTGCAGTAAAATTTGGCAAAACAGTTCTTACACTTTTCCTTTGAATATACATTACATGTCTTGAATCGATCGCGGATGCTCGTATTGGTGATACCGTCATCCACATTTCCCATCAAAAAATCCTCCTGTCCGACAAACTGATGGCAGGGATAGAGATCTCCCCATGGCGTCACGGCCAGATATTCTGTGCCAGAACCGCATCCGGACAGCCTCTTGTAAACGCATGGGCCACCCTCTAAATCAATCATGAAATGAAAAAAATGAAATCCTTTTCCTTCTCTATGCCGCCTGATCATCTCGGCTGCAAGCTTGTCATACTCCGCCAAAACCTCTGGAACGTCTGACTCTACGAGCGCATACTCCTCACTCTCCGACGCCACCACCGGCTCGACAGAAATCTGTCTGAAGCCCAGGTCAGCCAGATGACAGACATCCGCCGCAAAATCTTTGTTAAAATGCGTAAAAGTACCACGCACATAATAGTTCATCTGATTCCTGCTCTCGGCAACCTTTTTGAATTTCGGAATGATCAGGTCATAACTCCCCTGTCCTCCGGCAAGCGGCCGCATTCTGTCATTGACTTCTTTTCTGCCATCCACGCTCAGCACGATGTTGGCCATCTCCCGATTGGCAAATTCAATTATGTCATCATTCAGGAGAATCCCGTTTGTCGTGAGTGTAAAGCGAAACTTCTTGTGGTGTGGCTCTTCAAGGCTTCTGCCGTACGCTACCAAATCTTTTACAACCTGCCAGTTCATCAAAGGCTCACCGCCAAAGAAATCCACCTCCAGATTGACACGGCTGCCAGAGTTTGCCACAAGAAAATCAAGTGCCTTTTTTCCCACCTCAAAGCTCATCAGCGCACGTCTGCCATGATATTCGCCCTCCTCTGCAAAACAATATCTGCATTTGAGGTTGCAGTCATGAGCGATGTGCAGGCAGAGCGCCTTGACCACAGTCTCGCGGTTTTTGAACGCATCAATACTCTTCTCATAAATGTCCTCTGTAAAGAGCATTCCGTCCGCTTTCAATTCATATATTTCATCGACAAGTTCAGATAACTCCTCTGTCCTGTCTGCAAATTTCTCCCTTATTGCCTCGTATGCCGCTGCTCTGTCCACATCCTCCAGCCGCTTCTCCACCATATAGGCAATCACGTCGTAAACGATGTCGTCGACCACATGTACCGCGCCGCTGTTGACATCCAAGACGATATTGTATCCGTTATTTTTATACTGATGTATCAATTTCTTTTCCTTCCCGTAAAACAATCCAATACAGCACACTCATTACGCACAATCGAGTAGGCGGGATTCTTCTCCCTCCTACTCGCTGTTTAACACTTTTTTATTCTGAAATCCGCTATGCGCTTTACTTATTGGCATTCTCGCAGCTCTGATTTCCAACCGTGCAGGATGTCTTGCAGGCTGACTGGCAGGATGTCTGACATTCCCCGCATCCACCCTTCTTTACAGACTCTTTGTAGTCTCTGGTCGTCAGTGTCTTAATATGCTTCATACCATGTGCCTCCTTAAAATTTTGTAAAAAATTTCTCAATCTACAGTAGTATAGCATACATTTCTTCATTCGAAAAGTATTTTTTCTTTATTTTAAATACTTTTTTATAAAACTTTTTGCAGATATGCTGTGTACGCATATAAAACCTGATCATTCAGCACAACTCTTGACCAGCCATTATTGCCAATTCCCGTGCGGAAAATCATATCACCCGCATGAATCGGAACGACAATTGTATCAGAGCTGTCCGTGCCTGGCACTGTCCTCAAATTGACTGTCGTGGTAGCCGTCACAACCTCGTATACATCCAGATATTGTATGTTTGCCGCATCCTCCGCACTCACCGGGTCCACTCCGGTCGGGTCCTTTGCCTCCGCAATCCCGTCATAATTAAAATATGAAACATTCATGTCCACCTCACCGGCGATCCCCGGTATCACTGCTTTGCGGGTATACTGCCACATGGCCTGTGCTCCTGCATAGCTGCTCGCCGGAGTGATCGGAAAAGGTTCGGACGGATACTGTGCCACCCACACTTTATACCTGTTCAGAATGTTCATATCCCAGTCCTTACTATCTGTCATCTCGTTTCTTGATGCGTAAAACATCGGTGTGTATCCCCTTGCGGCAATTGTGTCAAGAAATCTGACTGCCAGTGCTGTCCTCACCTCTCTGCCAAGACCATACTGACGGCTTGTTGTATCCCGGAATCCCTCACAGTCGTAAGCCACTGGAAACGTGATTTTGTACTTGTCAAGCAGATTGGCTGTAAATACAGCCTCCTCGACCGCCTCAGCTTCATTCACTGCCGTCGAGAAGAAATACGCTCCCACTTTCAGGCCAACCCTCTGTGCTTCCTGAAGATTGTATCTGGCATAAGGATCTTCGTTCAGAATACCCGTCGCCTGTGTGCGGTAACCTACTCTGACCATGACAAACTGCACGCCGGAAGCTGCCACCTGGTCCCAGTCTATCGCACCCTGATAGCGCGACACGTCAATTCCCAGTGCAGCCTGTACGACCTCATTGGGTGCCGCCTGCACTGTGACCTGTGGTGCCACTGTCGATAAAAACAGGAATGCTGCCAGCAAAAGTGCCTTAATCCCCACTTTTTTCCTATGTATCCTACTCTTCATATACGCTTTCTCCTCATCCTTTCTGTTATACCACTATTTAATGCTACCAACACAGTATAACATGTCTCGACAAAAAAGAAAGTTTTTTTACATTTTTTTAATAATCCAGTATCTGTTAAATCGTATCAATACCACTATCCCAGCATTCCACCCAACATTCCGCTGCCTAAACAAATCAGAAGCGTCGTAATGCTGGAATTGCTGATTGGCACAAAATCGGGATCTGCCACAGCAGACACTGCACAGATAATCACAAAGTACGCTGCCCCCGCCAGCATCCCCCATATAAATCGGTGACTTGCTGCACCCTTGGAGAAAAAAAGTCCTGCCAACAGTGAAGAAACACAATAAATTACAATAATACTGATGTCTACAACATTCTCCCCAATCGAAAACTTGTACAGTAATCCTGACACGAGAAGCAGCAGCAATCCCGTTATCAGATAGGCCGCCATCAAACATTTCAGGAGCGCTACCAGCCGTTCTGTATTAAATGCATTTTTCAACACCACATTACCTCCTTTTTTCAAATATAATCTTGTATTCCTGCATTAACACTGATATAATCTATGCTGATACATTTTAATTTATGTTACGCAACGCAAAAAGGAGTGATTTTGTTTTGGATACCCCTGGTGTCATACAGTTTGTGATTCTTGTCATACTTTTGATTCTGTCGGCATTCTTCTCATCCGCAGAGACTGCGCTCACCACCCTCAGCTACGTCAAGGTGCGTGCCATGGTCGACGAAAATCCTGTGGGAAGAGTTCTCACACTGCAGAAGATTCTTGACAATAGAAGCAAACTGATCAGCGCGATATTAATTGGCAACAATGTTGTGAATATCAGCGCTTCTTCCCTCATGACTGCTCTCGTCATACGAATATGGGGAAACTCTGCAGTTGGTATTGGTACTGGTATACTGACTTTGATGGTACTTATTTTTGGTGAGATTGTTCCAAAGACATGGGCCATGTGCAACAATGAAAAACTGTCCCTCGCATATGCAAGGATCATCTATTTTCTGATGCAGGTGCTGACGCCGATTATCTTTATTATCGATAAAATTTCGGGACTTTTTCTAGGCATTCTGCACATCGACCCGTCATCCCGCGTGATGATGACTGAGACTGAGCTGAAAACTTATGTAGATGTAAGCCACGAGGATGGTGTGATAGAGCAGGAAGAGAAGAAGCTGATCTACAATGTATTTGAATTTGGTGACTCTGTGGCAAAAGATATTATGATTCCCCGCATTGACATGACCACGATCGACGTCAATGCGACATATGAAGAATTGCTGAGCCTGTTTCGGGAATCCATGTATTCCCGCATTCCTGTCTATGAGAACGATGTCGATAACATCATAGGAATTGTCATCGTAAAAGATTTTCTCCTGGTAGAAAACAGAGAAAACTTTAAAATACATGACATTCTGCGCGAAGGATACTATACTTATGAATACAAAAAAACAGCCGATTTGCTGCTGGAAATGCGCCTGCTGACTACGAATGTCGCGCTCGTCTTAAATGAATATGGCGCGACAGTTGGCATGATCACTGTGGAAGATCTGCTTGAGGAAATCGTCGGTGAAATCCGTGATGAATATGACGCTGATGAGGCCGAACTTTTCAAAAAAATAGATGACAATCTTTATGAAGTCAGCGGCAGCTTAAAGCTTGATGATATCAATGATGTCCTTGAGACCAGATTTCACTCGGAAGATTACGACTCAATCGGCGGCATCATGATCGAACTGCTTGACCGATTCCCGTCAGAAGGCGAATCGGTTGTAACAAAGGATGACATCACACTCATTGCCAAGAAAGTGGACAATAACCGCATTGAGACAGTAACAATCCTTCTCCCGCAGTCCGGGAAATCTCTCGAAGAAAAAACGGAAGATTCTGAGTCTTCCGATACAGATAAATAAAAAAGGGCAGGGGAAAACATTCCCCTGCTCCTTTTACATCTCTCCATAAAATTTATATGTATTCATCAGCTCTTCTGGCACTTTCGGTGTCACTTTTTGCAGGGACTTAATCTTAAGTTCAAACTCCTGCTTCTTCTTCTGCGCATTCCTGAAACTTCGTGCCTGCGCCACCTCATATGGCCTCTGAGCATTCAGCTTCATACGAAGAGACTTCTCAAATGGACAGTATGTCGCAAGGATTTCCCTTGCCACCTTATTCATTTTCATCGATCCGTTTGCTTCATTCTTGATCCACGATTCATAGTCAATCAAGAATGTCTCTCTCGAATTATTTCTCGACTTCTGAATCTGCAGCTTCACCTTGTCGCGCGCCTCATCTGACAAATCCCTGTTTTTCCTGTAAAACTGAATATAATCCATATACTCTGAAGTGAGTGACTTGACCTTGACATCGTTCCATGCCATTCCCTGGATACAGCGGCAAAGCTCCCAGCGGAAACGCCCAAACATCTTCACCATCAAGTCATCTATATTGCAGCTTGTCATAATCGGGAAACAGAATCGTCCCGGCGTTCCCTTATTCCGTCCGCCAATCTCCTGCCACATGGCAGCATTTGTTCCAAAGAGCGGGAATAAAATCACATCAGGATACACATTTTTCATGACCGTCTCATTGATAATCTTGAGCTCATTATTGGAGTAGATCACCTCCCTGTAAAATACCGAATAATCAATCTTTATGAGATGTTCCACACTCTCATTAATCTTTTTTCTGGTGACAAGCAGCTTATCCAGATATCCGAACATCGCATCTTTGTACAAGATCGGCATATAGGAAGACGGCTGTCCATACAGCGTGCGCGAATTGCTCATCTGCATATTCATAATCTCATACTCCACACGCTTATCCATATTGTTCAGCAGCTCTTTCTGCTCTTTTTCAGTTATCTCACCCTGTTTTTTGAGAGAGCGGAGATTCTCCACATAGTCCTCATCAAATTCGCTCTTTGACGGATCGCGCTTGCCCTCATGGATCAGGTCAAGCCATTCCATCATCGTAACAACATTACATGGTCCTTCGTTCGCCTCCGGCTCGATGCCACACAGGAATCGCAGATGTTCTTCGTCAAGCAGCCGCTCGTCAAGCATACCATAATTCATAAAAAGCTCAACAGCTTTGGGCGGATGAAGCAGTCCCTCTTTAATCTTGCGGTAGCATGCCAGGTAAAGCTTAAATACCAATGGTGTAATTGTCTTTTTCGCCCGCTTCATATCATCCTCGACTGACATCCTGTCTGGTGCCTTAACCAAATACTCCACATTTTGCCTGAGTGGCTCACTATCTGCATCCGAAAATGCAGCAAATTTCAAAATCTGATCCATCGAACCGCGCAGAGAAGCTACATCCCGCTTGATGTCCTCCTCCCGATCCTCCTGAGATCGTTCCTCCACAACAGACACTGTTCCAGAAGCAAGACCTTCTATCTTACTCTTCAATGCGTCGATGTTTAATTCTGGTACGGCTTTCGCCTGACTTTTTAACTCTTTATGTTGGAAACTCATCTCATCAGCAATACCATTCAGAAGCATGTTTACCTCGTTTGGAATATCGCCTTTCTCCTTGATTTCATATGCCTTTTCACAGATATGATCAAATAGATTATTTCTGGGTCTTATACTCATCACATCCATCAAGTTCCTGATGTACTCGGTCACTTCGGCGCATTCTTCAAACAATGCTGCCACAAGATCCACAATCTCATTAACCTGAAAATACGCCATATCTTCGCTGTATGAAAAATACATCTTATTTGCACTTAAAGGAATCTTTGCTCCTTCCTCGTAATACGGAATTCTGTTTTCTCCATCTCCCTGTGACCCTTCGTACGGCTGCAGCTCCTCCAGCTCATCGACACCGATTGCAGGAATTCCGTATGTCCCACAAATTCC
Source organism: uncultured Lachnospiraceae bacterium (assembly GCA_947178145.1). Classification (GTDB taxonomy): domain Bacteria; phylum Bacillota; class Clostridia; order Lachnospirales; family Lachnospiraceae; genus COE1. Next base: position 94,053 of record CAMWXE010000001.1, read on the forward strand.
TTTATATTCCTCATAGCTTCTCTGAGCGAAAGAACACAATCTCTCTGCGCGTTCATTGAGACTTGTCTTAATCCGATAGATCTCCACCGCAGTTCTAAACTGGGAAGAAACCATAATCGCGCGATAGTCTGCATTCTTGGCAATAATATTTCGAATCGTCGTCTCTCCCTGCACCGGAAGCGCAAAAATTACAGAATCTTCCAATGCTGTATAGGTGGCACTGTAGAGTTGATTCTTCGATGCATTCAATGCCAGGTAACTTCCCTGCGGCCGAACCATTCTGACGTTATCTCCCTGCATGACCACCTTCCCAGACAAGACAATTCCAATCTGGCTCAATTCCTCACCTTCCTTAAAGATGATCTCGCCTTTCTTTACTGTATTTTTCCCACTCGCTTTTAACATCTTCTTCCCTCCATATTTATCTTCTCCAAATCTATCCTTTCCGGTAAATCAGGGAAAATCTTTGTCTCACTGCAAACGCAGAGCATATATCCCTTCAATATATTGTATCGCCTTGTATAAATCATATGCTCATGGTCTATGTCGCAAATATAGCTGTAATCCCCGGCAGTCACATAGTGCCGAATGCCTGCTCCGATCCCTCTGCCGCTTAACTTCACCGCACTTTCTTTTGCCGTCCACATGCTGTAAAATTCTTCTGTCTGTCTATCCTGATCAACCCCTTCCAGAACAAGGAGTCTGCTGTATTCCTCCTCATGGTAAAATCGTTTTGCCAGGGTCATTTTCCAAGGTTTCATCTCCTGTATATCGACTCCGACTGGTATGGAATCTACCGCACAGGCAACCCATTCCCCAGAATGAGATAATCCGAAATGAAAATCTGGATAACCCTTAATATATGGCTTGCCATATATTCCTTTTCCAAATTCCGCCTGCTTCCATGTTTCCGCATCATATCCCGCCAGCAAAAATGCATAACGGAGCAAAAGTCCTGCAAAAATACTCCTCTCCCGCTCCTTTTGGCTTCTGAGAGCGGAAACCTTCTTCACCCTGTCACGATCAAGCAGCTCACACAGCCGTTCTCCCTCCGCTGCCTGCAATTCATATGTTTTTGCTGTGTAGATCTGCATTTTTCTCCTCTGAAACGCTACCCCGGCAGCAAGTGCCGCCGGGGTAGCAAATAATACCTTATTTTGTCATTAATACTTTCCGAAATCAGAATCCAATGAAATGATGCTCTCATTGTCAACATACTCACTGTCATCATATGACGTCGTTTCAAAATCAGACTTTCTGCCTTTTCCGGCAAGAAGTTTATACTTGCCAACTGCATTTTGAAGCTGTCCTGCAAGACTTGAAAGCTCTGCACTTGCAGCAGCACACTGCTCAGACGTTGCTGAGTTCGTTTGTACTACATCGGCAATCTGCGTGATACCTGCATTTACCTGTCCCACAGAGCTTGCCTGGTTTACAGAAGCCTCTGCGATATTGCTCACAATTGTGGCGATATTTTCAACAGAAGATAAAATTTCCTCAAGAGCTGCTGCTGTCTCAACTGCAAGCTTCGAACCGATCTCCACCTTCTTAATCGAATCCTCGATCATCACTGCGGAATCCTTTGCAGCCTCAGCTGACTTATTTGCCAAGGTTCTGACTTCGTCAGCAACAACGGCAAAACCTTTTCCATGAATACCTGCTCTTGCAGCTTCCACAGAAGCATTCAGTGCAAGGATATTGGTCTGGAATGAGATATCATCAATGACCTTCATAATCTTTGAAATATTCTCAGAGGACTCGTTGATATCCTGCATCGCCGCGATCATCTGTTTCATCTGCTCATTGCCGCGAATCGCACCGTCTTTTGTATTCTGAACCAGCTCATTTGCCTTGTTTGCGTCATCTGCATTGACTTTCGCGCCATTTGCAATCTCCTCAATAGAGACTGTAATCTCCTCAATCGCACTTGCCTGCTGTGTGGTACCCTGTGCCAGAGAGTTGCTTGCACTTGCAACCTCGTTTGCACCAGATGTCATTCTTGCAGCTGCATCGCGAATTGTAGAGAGATTTCTGTTGTTGTCGCGAAGCATCTTCACAATCGCTGTTCCGAGGGCATCTTCCTCGCTTGCCTTCTTGTAGGTTGCTGTCAGGTCACCATCTGCAACCTGCTCTGTAATGCGAACCTGCTGCCCAATTGTCTTGGCCATCTGCTGGAAATCATCTGTCAGATCGCCGAACTCGTCATTGGATGACTTCTCAAGATGAATATTAATATCACCTTTCGCCATCTTTTGAGCAGCATTGGAAAGGCTGTTCAAAGGATACTGGATCTTTCTCTTTGTGACTACTGTCGCAAAGAAAATGCATATAATATAAATGACAATTGCTATTCCAACAATAAACGACTGCCTGATATTAATGTAATCGTTAATTGTCTCTCTGTCCTTGGATGCACAGACCATTCCGACAACCTTGTTCGTGCTGTCCGTTACAGGCACATAATATCCATAATAGAGCGATCCATTGATATCAAAATCATTTCGATTATACTCCCGGCCACCGTTCAAAACCTCTGCGGCAACTTTAGAATCTGCCTTCGTACCCACAAGCGGATTTCCCTGAGAATCCTTGATTGTTGTTGCGCGTCTCACATCACCAAAGAATAAGGTAATCTCGCCATCATTATCATTCGCGTACTGCTCAACCAGATCTCCCAATTCCTGAGAGAGATTTACATCGCCTTTGTACAGATCTTCTCCCTGCATGGAGTACTCTCCTGACGATACGCCATCAAGTGCAAGTATCGTACCTCTGGCCATCGCTTTCAGCGTCTTGTATGTCTCTGACTCCATTCCCTGTCTGAGCGTCATTGTAGAAACGGTCACAATAATAACACACGCTAACATCATTGGCAATGATACCAGTGCAATCACCAGCCACTTGATAGTAAACCTACCACCTACATTGTTTTGTCCATTCATAAGTAACTTCCTTTCACACAATATTCTATTAACAATCCGTTAAGGTAACCATTCAGAATAATTCTAATCACCTTAACTGCTTAATCTCTATTTTAAATTGTTTCAACGATTAAGTCAATAGTATATATTGTCTGTCAGTTAAAAAATTTGTATTTATTTGACACATCCTGCCAATTTTCCCTCAAATTTCCTTCGAAAGATTCAAATCATTCAAAATGCCAGATATTTTTTCATCGTTCGCAGTGCATTTTTTTCCAGTCTTGACACCTGTGCCTGGGAGATTCCAATATACTCCGCAACTTCCATCTGTGTTTTTCCCTCAAAAAACCGCAGATTAATAATTTCATTCTCCCTCTCGTCGAGTTTTTTCATCGCCTCACTCAGAGAAATATTCTCAACCCAGTTGTCCTCTTTACACTTCTTATCACTGATCTGGTCCATCACGTACAGCGTGTCCCCGCCCTCCGTATATACGGGTTCATACAGACTCATAGGATTTTGTATCGCGTCAAGGGCATACACGATATCTTCCTTCGGAATACCGATTTCCTCCGATATTTCCATAATGGTCGGCTCGCGCAGATTCTTCTTCGTAAAATTCTCTTTGGCATAAATTGCCTTGTATGCTGTGTCTTTCAATGAGCGGCTCACACGGATTGGATTGCTTGAATCCCTCAAAAATCTCCTGATTTCCCCGATAATCATAGGAACTGCATATGTCGAGAACTTCACGTCAAGGCTGGAATCAAAGTTGTCGATTGCCTTAATCAATCCGATACACCCAATCTGAAACAGGTCATCCACATTTTCATTGGATTGAGAAAACCGCTTAATCACACTCAAAACCAGCCTTAGATTTCCTCTGATATACTCCTCTCTTGCCTGCATATCCCCCTGTTCTATCTTTGCAAAAAGTGCCTGTTTTTCCTCATTTTTGAGTACAGGTAGCTTTGACGTATTTACACCACATATTTCAACTTTTCCAAGTGCCATATTGATAATCCTCCATCTCTTCTCGATATAGATATGTCGCACAATACCTGCTGGTCGTGCGAACATATGTATGAAGGTGTAAATACGTCTATGTACGCGATTCTGTTATCTGTTTTAACTTGCCATCTCTTTCTTTAACCGTTTCATGATCTTCTTTTCGAGTCTGGATATATAAGACTGTGATATTCCTAAATAATCTGCCACCTCTTTTTGTGTCATCTCCATGTCATCTGGGTTGTTCAGGCCAAACCGCAGCATGATAATCGTCCGCTCTCGCTCCCCCAGCTTTGATATGGCATGCTTCAATTGGCTCCGCTCCACCTCACTTTCCAAATCCTTGTATATCACATCCTCGTCCGTTCCGAGAATGTCTGACAGGAGCAGTTCATTTCCATCCCAGTCGACGTTGAGGGGCTCATCAATCGAAACTTCAAGTTTTGTCTTATTATTCCGTCTCAAATACATTAAAATCTCATTCTCAATGCACCGCGACGCGTAAGTTGCAAGCTTAATATTTTTGCTTCTGTTAAAGGTATTAATCGCCTTGATGAGACCAATCGTCCCGATGGAAATCAAATCCTCCACCCCCACGCCAGTGTTGTCAAACTTTTTGGCAATATATACGACAAGCCTTAAATTGTGCTCAATTAACAGTGCTCTTGCCTCGTTTGCATACTCGGTCTCCAACCCGTTAATCGCACGATTCTCTTCCTCGCCTTCCAGCGGCGGCGGCAGCACCTCGGAACCTCCGATATAGTGAATTTCACTTCCCACTTCATTTTTATTTTTATGATTTATTTTTTTAAGGGTTAATCTCATTTTCCCCGGCAGATATAGTTTTATGATCATCGTCTTCCTCCATCCTCTCACATAATCAGGCTGTGGTTTAATATCATCTGAAAGTCTCCATTCTTTGACAACTTTCCCTTGTAGAGTGCAACCACTGCCCCTTTCTTCACCACCTGTTCCCTTTCCTTTTGTATTATCAACTCATCCACCACAATCCCCTCCAGAACCCCATGTTCTTTTCCGACACTCTGATAAGGGATAATTTTATATTTCTGTGGATACTTTTTCAACCATCCTTTTGTCGTATCTGTCTCCTCCACTACAGACACCGGTTTTCCAGACACCGGATCCGTTAGAAAGTTTCCTGTGTCAAACAGTGCTCTATATACAACATTTTCTCCTTCTTCTGTCAATGTAACCTCATATATGTGCTTTGATTCCACCAGACTGCGATAGACAAGCATAAAGATTACAATCCCTGCGATCAACGCGATCACCACAATTTGTGCCAGACCATTCCCCACAAGTCTGCCTGCACATTCCATAAGTTTTCCATATGCAAACACCATTCCATGCAGATATATAATTCCCATGGCAAGTCTCCGGAACACCCCTCCACGCCTGACAGGCTGCTGTATACAGATGAGAAGCATCACGGCATCCAGCACAAGGACCAGCAATATATATATGATGTTAAAGCCAACACCTGACATCAATATGATCACTGCTCCTATACCGCCGCTCACTGATGCAGCCAACAGTCTTAAGAAATTAATTTTCTCTTTCAGAAGCAGCAAAGTCAATAGCAACAGCTGCATATCCATCAGAACATTCTGCGCCAGAAAAACATCAATGTATACCTCATAAATTCGTATCACCTCCGTCCCTATGAAACGATTATACAAAAAATGTCCCATGCTTTTTTGTCAAAGCATGGGACAAAATTATGTTAATTTTTCGACTTTTTATGAGCTTGCACTATCTCTTTAAGAAACTCGGTATGTTCAGGGTCTGTTCCTTCACATTACTTCTCAAATCTGTAGGAGGCTTGACAATATTGTTCGGCCTAGGCTGTGCCGGGCCTTGTGGTGCTTGTCCATTTGGCTGTATTACATTGATTCCTGCCGGTGCCTGTGGTCTTGGTCTGGCTGGCGTATTCGGTATATTGTTTGGTTTCACCGAAAAATTACTGTTGATCCGGCCCATATTATTAACCGGCGAATTCGGCACTGACTCAACAATACCTGTCGCAATGACTGTGACCGTACAAGAATCTGTCATATCCTCATTGTACATCGCTCCAAAAATTACATTGATATCCTCACCGGCAAGATCCTGCACATAACTTGCTGCATCATTTGCGTCAAAAATGGAAATATCACCTGAAATATTGAGAATGACATCTGTCGCTCCGCTGAGGGTTGTCTCAAGAAGCGGTGACTCGACGGCCATCTTGATCGCCTCTGCCGCTTTGTCTTCACCCTTGCCATAGCCAATTCCAATATGTGCGATACCTTTTTCCTTCATAACAGTCTGTACATCTGCAAAGTCCAGATTGATAACAGATGGTACATTGATCAGGTCCGTGATACCCTGCACAGACTGTTGCAGCACCTCGTCGGCTTTCTTCAATGCGTCTGGCATGGTTGTCCTTCTGTCGACAATCTCAAGCAGTTTGTCATTGGGGATGACAATCAATGTATCAACATGCTCTTTCAGCTTCTCAATCCCTGTCAACGCATTTGTCATACGTGTGCGTGCCTCAAATTTGAACGGCTTTGTCACGACACCGACAGTAAGAATACCCATTTCCTTAGCAATCGCTGCTACAATCGGCGCTGCACCTGTACCAGTACCGCCACCCATTCCACAGGTGACAAATACCATGTCTGCGCCCTTCAATGATTCTTTTATATCCTCTGAGCTCTCCTCTGCCGCCTTCTCGCCCACCTCAGGCTTTGCTCCTGCGCCAAGTCCTTTGGTCAGCTTCTCTCCAATCTGTAAAAGCTTTGGTGCCTTGCAGAGCTGCAGAGCCTGCTTATCCGTATTGACTCCTATAAATTCAACACCAGTAATTGCCTCATCTATCATTCGGTTGACGGCATTATTGCCTGCACCGCCTACACCTACTACTATGATCCTTGCCGCTGCATCTGTTTCGTTTGATCTAATCTCGAGCAAGTTTCCTTCCTCCTTCATAATTCCTATTAAATTCCATCTAACTTATCATATAATTTTTTTAGCAATTAATCAACCTATTTTTTACTTTTCTTTTTAATTTATCATGGAACTCTATTTTCCCCTCTCAAAAGTAACGCTTTTCCGGTCTGCGGTATAGTTTTGCAAATCAAGCGTTCCTCTCTCCCCTTCCAGAGACGGCAAAATCTGCGGAAGCTGCATCAGCTTTTCATCCAGATTTTCCAAAGCTCCAATGTTGACTTTTACGGTATCATAACCCAGCGTAACATTATAGCTGTTATCAAACTGTATTCGATCACACAAAACATCATATTTGTTGAGAAGCTTTGTGATTGTCAGAATGTTCTGAAATATCTGATCGTTCTCCACTGGAAGCTTCTCATGAAGTACTACATGGTCAAAATCCAGTCCTGTCACCTGAGGAATTCCCTTTGTCATAACCTTGGAAGTCTCCACCACGACGCCCTGATTGTCAAAATACATATATCTTCCAAGATATTTCACATATCCGGCAAGCGCCTTTTCATATACAATGATTCGGATGGTATCGTTTGTCTGGACCATGACATCCATCGTCTCCACAAACGGAACTCCCTCTATTCCCTTATTCTTGTATTTCAGGGACAAATAGAGGGAATTGTCGCCAAAAAACCCTGTCATGACCATCGCCTTGATTTCCTCAGCAGAATAGTGCTTATTACCATCGACCTGGACTGTTTTGACCGCATAGTGCGTCAGCACAAAATACAAACCCATTAGCAGTACATTGATGACCCCCAATGCAATGATAATGCGTATTTTAACCTTTATTTCCGGCGTTTTTGTTATTGTACTGTCCTGTTTATTCATGGTCCGTTCCTCATATCTGTGACTCGTCAATCAACATAACGAATGTGTGCTCCAAGTCCTGCAAAATCTCCTACAATATCCTGATAGCCTCTCCTGATATATCCTGAATCTGCCACTGTTGTGATGCCTGATGCGCAAAGACCTGCTATGACAAGTGCTGCGCCGCCTCTCAGTTCCCTCGCTATGACTGTACGCCCCTCAAGCTCTCTTCCCCCCGTCACAACAGCAGTGTCTCCTTCTATGCTGATCTCTGCCCCCATTCGCTGCAACTCCTCCACAATCCGAAATCTGCTTGAGAAAATCTTTTCTCTGACTACAAGCTTCCCCTTTGCCATGCATGCCGCCACCAGAAGCGGCGACTGCAGATCTGTTGGAAAATCCGGGTACACATCTGTCTGTATGTATGAAAGATTCACAATTTTATCGCGGTCACTTGCATCGATGGCCAACTCATTTCGCACTTCATCGACAGCAATCACAGCCCCCATCCCCTTTATCGTATCACAGATACTGTCCAGCTGTCTTATGGGAATATTTTCCAGTGTGATCTCTCCACCTGCTGCCAGAGCTGCAAAGAGATATGTGCCTGCGACAATCCGATCCGAAATAATATCATACGTGACACCGTGCAGTTTTGAAAGCTCAACACCCTGTATCACAATTCTTCCTGTCTTTAGCATGGTTCCAGAGTAATCGATACATGCTCCCGCCCTGTTTAAGAATTTGCACAGTTCCGTAATTTCGGGCTCTCTCGCCGCATTTTTGATAACTGTTGTCCCCCTTGCAGTCACCGCCGCCAGAATGATATTCTGCGTTGCTCCCACACTGGAAAATGGAAAATCAATCACTGCCCCTTTTAACTCATCCGCATATGCATGAATATGGTTCCCCTCTATCCATATCTGCGCTCCCAGTTTTTCCAGTCCATACAGATGAAGATCGATTGGTCTTTCCCCAATGACACACCCGCCCGGATAATTGACATAGACCTCTCCGAGCCGCCCAAGCATCGCTCCCATCATGATAACAGACGAACGCATTGCTGATACATATCTTTCCGGCAGTCTGTTCCCCCGCACACTGCACGTGTTGATCTCGATCCGGTTTCCTGTCTGAGTTGTTGTCTTTGTATCAGCTGCTACTGTATTGATTACCGCCCCGGTACTTTTCAGGAGACTGCACATACATTCGATATCTGTGATATCCGGACAATTGTTCAGCACACACAATCCCGGTATCAACATACAAGCTGCCAATATTGGGAGTGCTGCATTTTTTGATCCCTGTATCTGTATCCTTCCGTCAAGCGGCTTTTTCCCCTCCATCCTTATAGACTCATTGTTTCTGTTAAAATGGGCCATCAGCTTCACCACATCATTATATCAATCATAATATTATATGCGTGAACAGATGAAAAATGATATTTTTTCAAATCACCGGCAATTTTTACTCACATTCAATACAATTCCGATCTCCATCAACAGAAATAGCGTTGAAGTGCCGCCATAACTGATAAATGGCAGCGTGATACCAGTATTGGGAATCGTATTGGTCACAACAGCGATGTTGAGTATCACCTGTATGGCATAGTGCGCCATCACTCCCACCACCAGAAGTGCCCCAAACCGGTCCATGGTCTTGTTGGCAATAACCATGCAGCTCCAAATGAGCACCACAAAGAGAAGGATAATTGCCAGCGCACCAAAAAGTCCCAGCTCCTCACACAGGATGGAGAAAATCATATCATTCTGTGCCTCGGGCAGAAACCCCCTTTTCTGCATACTCTGCCCCAGACCCTTTCCCCATATACCCCCGGAACCGATCGCATATAGTGCCTGCAGTGTCTGAAATGCCTTATTCGTACTGTAAGCCTCTGGATGAAGCCACGCCGCAATACGCCCCATACGGAAGCTTCCTCCCGTTGTATCAGCATTTGCCACATAGGTCACCAGCGCTGTCACTGCTGCAATCCCTGTCGCTCCAACTATCACAAACCATTTATAATCTGGCACTGCCACAAAAAGCATTGCAACAGCAATCCCCATAATAATAATCGCCGAACTCAAATTACTGGTCAGCACATAGACAAGCCCTGCTATGATTGTGGGTGGCACTAACACAATTGCAAGCCCTTTGGGCGTTCGTATCACATTTCTTCCCAGACTCTCCAGTCTCTGAATAATGCTTGACAGATAAATGATCACACCAATCTTGGCAACCTCCGCAGGCTGAAATGTAGTAATTCCCACATTAATCCAGCGGCTTGCACCATTTCTGGTGATACCAATGGGTGACTTGACCAGCACAATCAGTATCGCAGACACAACCATTGCAAGCACATCCATCTTCTGCAATTCCTTATAGGGAAACTTGATCATGATAAACAGACCTACAAATCCTACCACAGTTGACTGCGCCTGATTTTTTAAATAGAATGCGGAGTCTCCATATTCTATTCCTGCCTCATAGGAACTGACAGAATAAATCATCAAAAGACCAAATCCAACCAAAAACAGTACCACCGTCAAAAGCACATAGTCCATGTTGTGTTTGCTGCTTCGAAATTTTACCGGCTGCTTTGCCACATATTGTCTTGCCACAATATCACTCCTCTAGATTGTTTACATAATCTTTGAATTGACACCCTCGCACCTCATAGTTTGGAAACATTCCCCAGCTCGCACAAGCAGGGGATAAAAGTACTGCGTCTCCAGCCTGCGCCTCTCGAACACAGGTGTCAAGCGCTGCCTCAAAGGTATCTTCAAGAAGAATATCTTTTTGAGGAAAACCACATTTTAGAGCGCACTCTGCGATTTTCTCCCGCGTCTGTCCGATTAAGACAAGCTTTTTCACTTTGCCGTCCAAACAATGAATCCAATCATCATAGGCGCTTCCCTTATCATATCCTCCGCCGATTAGAACTGTTGGCCGTTCCATCGCCTTGATTCCCTGTATGGCAGCATCTGTGTTTGTCGCCTTAGAGTCATTGTAGTACACGACCCCTCTCTTAGTTGCCACATACTCGATCCTGTGCTCTACTGCCACAAAATGCCTGATGGTGTCAAGTATATTTTTCATCGGCACTCCTGCGCTCATACTGATCCCGATTGCTGCCATGACATTCTCTATATTACAGATTCCGACAAGGTTCATGTCTGTCTTTACATTTAGCAGACGCTCTGACGCACCCTCCACGGCAAGGTATATATTTTCACCTTCATAATAAAGACCATTCTCCAGCTTACGTGCCGATGAAAAATACACAACACTGGCCGGACATCTGCCGCCAAACCTTCTCGTATAGTCATTCTCATAATTTAAAATACAGAAATCATCTTTTGTCTGATTTGCTGTCACTGCTTCCTTGGCCGCCACATAGTTCTCCATCGTGTGATGACGATTTAAGTGATCCGGTGTTATGTTCAATATTGCCGAAACATGTGGGTGAAAATCCTCGATCGTTTCCAATTGAAAGCTCGATATCTCTGCGACAGACACTGTGTCCTCACGCATGAGAGGCGCAGCATCCGTATAGGGATTCCCTATATTTCCAACGACATACACACTGTTGTAATACGCCTGCATAATCTGGCCTACCAGCGATGTCGTCGTTGTTTTGCCATTTGTACCAGTAATTGCCAGCACACTCCCCTTCGCAAAATGATAGGCAAGCTCAACCTCTCCCCATATATGAATACCCTGTTCTTTCATGTACACTACAAAGTCCGCATCCACCGGCACTCCGGGACTTAACACAGCCAATTCGATATCATCTGTTATCTCTTTAGGAAAAAGCCCGACATGAATCGCCGCTTTGGTCTCACATCCAAGCTTCTCTCCGATTAATGTCTTCACTGCCTTGACATCGGTCTTCTCATTGCCATCATATATTACTGGCAATGCACCATTTCTCTCAAGCAGCACTGCAGAACCGATACCACTCTTACCAGTTCCGACAACGATCACACGCTTATCCCTTATATCAATCATAACCCTTCATACCCTCTCCCTGATTTGTGAAAATATTATAGTGCTGTCTTTAATTATAGTTTATCTCCTCTAAGTACGGAAGAATATTCTCAAAAAGCTGTCGTACCACTGGCGCTGCAATCTGACCACCATAATAGGTTCCCTGCGGCGTGTCAATGATCGCAAGTGCCATGACCTTTGGATCATCTGCTGGTGCAAATCCCAGGAAAGAAGCAATATATCTGCCATTTCCCCTTGGAAGTGTCTGGCTCGTTGCTGTCTTGCCGCCTACGCGGAAGCCTTCCACATAGCCGTTCTTGCCGCCTCCATTCTCTACAACCTGCTCCAGCGCATATCTTAATTTCTCTGTTGTATCTGATGACAAGATGTCCTCTGTAACTGGATACACAAACTCATCAATGGATGTACCATCCACACTCACCGCTTTCACACCGAAATGAGGCGTCACAAGAGTTCCACCGTTGATTAATCCCGCCACAGTTGTCATCAGTCTAATCGGCGTTATTTGAAAAGACTGTCCAAATGACATTGTAGCAAGCTCTACCTCGCCAATCTTATCAGGCTGATGCACGATCGTCCCCGCCTCACCCGGAAGATCAATTCCGGTCTTTTGCTTCAGGCCAAACTGCGTAAAATACTCATAATAACGCTCCACACCGATTCGCAGACCAACTGTAATAAAAACAGGATTGCAGGAATTCATAACTGCATGTGTAAAATCTTCTGCACCGTGACCTGCAATCTTGTGGCAGCGAATCTTTCTGTCATCCACAATGATAAATCCCGGACAGGAGAAATTGTCCTCCAAACGCACAGCCCCACTTTCCAGTCCTGCCGCAGCTGTTATAATCTTAAAGGTAGAACCTGGCTCGTAAGTATCATTGATGCATCCGTTTCTCCACATCTTGTTCAGCAAATCCTGTGTACTTTCCTGCGCCGCTTCTGCCTGCCCTTCCCCGGAAGTTTCCTGCTGTACCGTCTGTACCTGAAACTCATCAATCAGCGTATATGGGTCATTCAGATGAAACTCCGGCACATCGACCATCGCAAGGATCTCACCATTGTTGACATTCATAACAATGATAGACACTCCTGCTGCCTGCTTTGTCTCATATGCCTGCTTTGCAAGCTGCGTTGCATATTTTTGTATATTTACATCGAGGCTGATGTAGAGATCTTTCCCTGCCTCCGGCTCCTGTCTGCGCTCCCCCATGCCATCAAGTTCAATTCCCTTGGCATCTGTCAACGTCAGAATCTGCCCCTTCTCTCCAGTCAAATATTCTTCATAAATAACTTCCAGACCGATAATGCCTTGATTATCTCCGCCGGTAAAGCCTAGCACCTTCGATGCCAGATCGTCATATGGATAGTAGCGCTTATAGTCCTCATCCACCTTCACTCCTGCCATATCATAATTTCGTATCCTGTCACCTGTCTCTTTGTCTACATTGCTTTTGATGCGCTCTCTTGCGCTGTACTTTTCCACGCGCTTGCGCACATATTCCTCAGAAAGCCCCAGTTCCTGGCATAACATCTCGATCACTTTTTCGGGCTCTTCCAACTGACTGTGAATGACGGATATCGTGCAGACTGTCTTGTTATCTGCCAGAATCGTTCCTGTCGAATCTATGATTCTGCCTCTTGCCGCTTTAATATCGCGCTCCCTCTCATGAAGGTCCGTGGCCAGCTCCGTATAATACTCAGAACACATAATCATCAGATATCCCACACGCACGCACAGCAGTAAGAGTATTGACACACACACCACACAAAGTACAAAGGTTTTCCTTTTCTGCACAGTCATATTCCGTCTTCCTGCGCTGTTCTTGATTGCCATTTTTGCCCTCTACATTCATAAGATTTGTATTGCTACTATTTTATGAATGCCAGGACCTTTATATGTTAAAAAGTCAATGTCTAATCGCCGCCCACCTCCGGAACACCATTATCATCTTCTGAAATATAATTCATCTGTGCCGGCTCACCAGTCACGGGATCAATTAGCTCTCCCGTATTTGGATCAATCACATAGAACGGTCGTCCGCTGCTTTGGCCCTCACCTGATGTAGTATTACTGCCTTCTCCCTCCTGACCAGCTTCACCATTGTCGTCTTCCTCACCGTTTTCTTCCTCAGAGGTGTCGCCCTGTACGATATTTCCAAGGATTTTGTCCACTTCCTCCTGCTCAGCAATCGTCATCTCCTCTGTCTTTGCTATATGCATATAAGGAAGTACCTCTGTCAGAATATTTTTGACAATACCTGTTGCATAAGTTGCATGCGCCTGTTTTGCCACGTTCGGTCTGTCAACCACACAGTAAATGACAATCTGCGGATCATCCGCCGGCGCAAATCCGATAAAGGAAACTACATAGTTTGTCTTGTCACGCGGCACCATCTCCGCCGTACCTGTCTTGCCACCAATCGCGTACCCTGCCGGGCGCGCCGACCTTCCCGTTCCTTCTGCAACAGAAGCATAGAGATATTGTCTCATCTGTTCGGATGTTGTCGCTGAGATCGTCTGCTTCAACACTCGTGGCTCGATATTCTTGATCGTATCGCCCTTGGAGTTTGTGATCTTGCTGACCATGTGCGGCTCATAGTAATATCCCCCATTTATAATAGAAGAAAAAGCAGTCACCATCTCAATCATCGTGACATTGTATCCTTGTCCGAAGGAGGAAGTTGCAAGCTGTGATGCTCCCATCGTACTCTCCGTGTACACCAGTGATGCTGTCCTTGCCTCTCCTGCAAGATCAATGTTCGTCTTCAATCCAATATTAAAAATCTGTTCAAATTGTACCATGAGCTTTGAGCCAATCGCCTCACCCATTTTCATAAACGCTACATTGCATGACTGTTCCAGCGCACCGCCGACTGTCAGTGTCCCGTGACCGCTTGTGACATTACAATTGATTTTGCGATCCGCCACCTGAAGATTTCCGCCGCATTCGTAAGTCTCTGTTCCGATAATCCTGCCCGTCTCCAGGCCTGCTGCCAGCGTGATCGCCTTCGCTGTAGACCCTGGCTCATAAGTATCTGATATACAGAAATTTCTCCATAATTCATTCAGCGCATCATAGTATGTATCGTCAGCCTCCATCTGTGCAATCTGTTCTTCTGTATAATAACCAGATAAATCCCTTGGATTATTGAGATCAAAATCCGGATAACTTGCCATTGCCTTAATATCACCATTGTTGCAATCCTGTATAATCACACCGATATTATAGGCACCCGGTCCTTCCCTTACTTCATTTAAGTGCTCCGCATTAAACTGCTTGATATATTTTTCACAGATTGCCTGTATATTGGCATCAATCGTGCTCACAAGTGTACTGCCGTCCACTGCTGCCACAGTTTTGCGCTCCAGCGTCGCATCATCGTTTAAATATCCATACTCTCTTCCATTTGTACCATTGAGTATATCATTGTAATACTCCTCCAGTCCATAAGTGCCATTATTATCAGTACCTGTAAAGCCAATCACATCACAGGCAAGCGTATTGTTCGGATAGCGTCTGATATACTCCTCCTCAAACCATACGCCATTGATGATGCCTATTTTCTCATCGCCTTTTTTTGTTGCCGCCTCTGCATTGTGCTCGTTTTTCCGATCGAGAAAAGGACTCATCTCATCGTACGTGATTCTTCTTTTGAGGACATAGTACTGCGAGTTGGGATTATTTTTCGCATACTGCCTTAGCTCCGCCAGGTTTAAATCAAAACACTCGGCAAGAGCTGTCAGCGTGGGGTCTTCATTCTTTTCATCGGAGAGCATAACCTTACAGTCAAGGATCACATTATAGACTTTCTCACTCGTTGCAAGAATTGTTCCATTGGCATCGAGGATGCTTCCTCTCTTAAAAGGCAGCGTCTTAGAATCATATCGCTGCTGTGACAGAATTTTTTTCTGATAATCATTCTGGTTATCACGCGCAAGGCAATACAGACGCCCCCCCAATCCCGTAAAAGCCAGCAGGATGACCAACATCATCACTGCTAGCTTCATTGATTTGACCTTGTTCAAGCTCGCCTTTTGTCTTCTTAATTTCTTTCTGTCAGCCCTGGTATTCCTACTGCTTTTGCGGGTATTACTATAGTTTCTACCGCTGCTTTTATAGGTACTGCTCTTTTTGACAGTGCTTTTTCTGCTACTGTTATTACTGATCTTTCTACTTCTTTCTGCCATCTAATCACCTTGCACTACGCAATCTCCATACTATTATTCGGGTATCTGTCCATACTGGCGCACATAATCATTTCCCTCGCCAGTATATTCGATAACCTGTCCTTCCTTTGCATATTTCATTCCGAGCTCATTGACTGCAATACGCTTGATTTCCTCCAGGTCAATACTGCTCATAATTTTCGTATAGGTCTCGTCATTCGCAAGTCTCATCTCGTTGAGCTGGCTCTCCAGCTTTGAAATATTTGTGATATGATTTGTGATATCTGACTGCAGATTCACATACCCCATAAGTACTCCGCAGACTATCACAAACGCTGCAGCAGCCACCGCGATATACCCCTTATTCATGGGTACCGCTTTTACTTTTGTTCTGCGTCCAGACCGCGTGTGAAGACTTGGTCTCTCGTATTCCTTTCTTTTCGAAGTCGTCTGCAGCTTTCTTACTGCACTTCCCTCTATATAGTTATATTGTTGATTTGTATTTCGGCTCTTATTGCGACTGCCTGTGCTTTGTCTGTTTGTGCTTGTTGTTGAATTGGCACGTCTCATTTTTTGCATTCCCTTCCTTAACTAATATCGGTGTAACGCTATCAGATTCTTTCAAAAACTCTGAGTTTCGCACTCTTTGATCGAGAATTCCCCTCCATTTCTTCCTGCGAAGGCAAAATTGGTTTTCGCGATATTACTTTTCCATATGGAATCTTACCACAGATACACACTGGAAATTCCGGCGGGCATGTACATGGATTTTCCATCTCCCGGAAAAAGTTTTTTACAATCCTGTCCTCCAGAGAATGAAATGTAATAATACACAGTCTCCCCTGTGGATTTAACAGATCCACCAAATCCTGCAAAGAATTTTTAAGTACGTCAAGTTCATGATTGCATTCAATGCGAATTGCCTGAAATGTTCTCTTGGACGGATGGCCTCCTGATGCGCGGATCTTGGCCGGAATCGCCGCTTTGATGATTTCATTCAATTCATAGGTTGTCTCAATCGGCTTTTTCCCCCTCGCCTGCACGATATGCTTTGCAATATTCTTGGCAAACTGATCTTCGCCATATTCCCGGATAATCCGATAGAGCGACTGCTCATCGTAATCATTCACAATATCCCTCGCCGTCAGCTTCTGCCGCTGGTCCATGCGCATATCAAGAGGCGTGTCATACTTGTAGGTAAACCCGCGCTCCACGGTATCAAGCTGATACGAGGAAACTCCGAGATCAAGGACGATGCCATCCACATACTCTACGCCCTTCTCTCTTAATACCTGCTTCGCATTGCAGTAATTATTTCTTATAATAGTAATCCTTTTACCAAATTCTTCTAATCGTTTCTCTGCTGCTTCTATGGCCGCTGCATCCTGGTCTATCCCATAAAAGCTACCTTTGTCCCCCAGTCTCTTACACACCGCATACGCATGTCCACCACCGCCAAGAGTGCCGTCTAAATATACCCCCTCCGGTTTCACATTGAGTGCATCAATCGTTTCATCAAGCAATACTGACGTATGTCTAAATCCCATCTCCATATTACGGTTTCCTTTCTGAAACTTTTTAGGAATCTGGTTCATATCCTGTGGACCAGACAGCATCAGATCATCAGTCCCAGTTCAGACATATGATCTGCGATATCATCCATATCGTCGTACTTTGAAGTTTCCTCCCACCTATCCTTGCTCCAGATCTCGATGCGCCCTCCTACTCCCGCCAGGACAACATCCTTCTCCAGCGCTGCAAACTCCCTTAACACAGATGGTATCAGTATCCTTCCCTGCTTGTCCACCTCCACGCTGGCTGCACCCGCGAGGAAGAAACGGACAAATTTACGAGATTCTTTGTTCATAAGCGGCAAAGCCTTTAGCTTTTCTTCAAAAGCGGACCATTCAGTGTTGTCATACACAAACAGACAGCCATCAAGTCCCTTCGTCACCACGAAATCATCTCCCAAAACTTCGCGGAACTTTGAGGGAATAATCAGCCTGCCCTTCGTGTCAATCGTATGATTGTATTCACCCATGAACATCCAATCACCACCACTTTGCACCACTTAGTTCCACTTTGCACCACTTTTACTTACATTTTACATGAAAAGTGACGAAATAACAAGTACTTATTTTACAATAAGTGCAATTTATGTTACCATTTTGTTACTGTTCAGACAGGACTCAGCATTCCTCATTCTAACAAAAGGGCGGATGCAAACCCCAAAACTGAGAATTCCATCCGCCTTTCACGCACCTTTTTAAATTAACCAACCAAGTCAAACAAACTAATCTGATTGGACTCTGGTATATCACCCAAAAGTCCCAAATCAGCCATCAGGTCAATGACAGTCTTTGACACCTTTGTCCGGCTCCGAAAATCATCCTTTGACAAAAACGGTCCGTCCTTTGCCGCTTCCATGATCGCGTCTGCCGCCTTCTCGCCAAGTCCCTCAATACTGCTCAGGGATGGCATTATCTTATCATTCACTATCTGAAAATTTCTGGAGTGCGCCCTAAAAATATCAATTGGCTCAAATTCAAAGCCTCTTGCATACATCTCCTGCACAATGCGCATGTCTTTTAGAGCATCCTGTTCCTTGTTGGACAGACTGTCACTGCGTTTCCTATACTCTGCCATGACCCGCTCTAAATGCTCCCGTCCCAGGCACATAATCTCATATGAAAATGCCGAAGCTCTAATACTGAAAAATGCGCAGTAATATGCCAGCGGATAGTTGATTTTACAATAAGCAATTCGCCATCCCATCATGACATACGCCGCCGCATGTGCTTTTGGGAACATATACTGTATCTTTTCACAGGACCACACATACCAGTCAGGCACATTATGATCAAGCATATCCTGTTTCCATTCGTCCCAGTTGCCACATTTTTTCTTTGCAACAGTCCCCTTTCGCACTGCCTCCATAATCTTAAAGGATTTCTCCGATTCGAGTCCCATTCCAATCAAATATGTCATAATGTCATCTCTTGTACAGATTGCTGTTGAAATCGTCGCCTTTCCTTCCTGAATCAGCGTCTGCGCATTGCCAAGCCACACATCCGTTCCGTGCGACAGACCAGATATCCTGACAAGATCTGAAAAATATTTGGGCTGTGCATCAATCACCATCTGCATCGCAAAGTCTGTACCAAACTCAGGAATTCCAAGACATCCAAGCTTACATCCTCCAATATCCTCCGGAGTGATGCCAAGCGCTGATGTATTTTGAAATAGCGACATTACGCCCTTGTCATCGAGTGGTATTGTCGTCGGATCGATCCCAGTCAAATCCTGAAGCATACGAATCATCGTCGGATCATCATGTCCGAGAATATCTAGCTTTAGCAGATTATGGTCAATCGAATGGTAGTCAAAATGGGTCGTGACTGTATCTGTTGTCATATCATTTGCCGGATGTTGTACTGGCGTAAAAGAGTTGATCTCTTCTCCCACTGGCAGAACAACGATACCACCTGGGTGCTGTCCTGTCGTACGTCGAACGCCCACACACCCCTCCACAATACGGTTAATCTCACTGGTCCGCTTATGCTTCCCCCGCTCCTCATAGTAATTTCTGACATAGCCAAATGCAGTCTTATCCGCCAACGTACCAATTGTTCCCGCACGAAATGTCTGACCATATCCAAAAATCACCTCTGTATATTTGTGCGCCTTACTCTGATATTCCCCTGAAAAATTCAAATCGATGTCTGGCTCCTTATTTCCCTTAAATCCAAGAAAGGTCTCAAATGGAATATCAAAACCATCTTTGAGCAATTTCTCACCGCAGACAGGGCAGTACTTGTCAGGCATATCACAGCCCGCCATCCCCGCAAATTTTTTGACATCCTCCGAATAAAAATCACTGTAATGACGATTTTTGCAATAGTAATGAGGACTCAGCGGATTGACCTCCGTTATCCCCGCCATGGTCGCCACAAACGAAGAACCGACAGAACCCCGGGAACCGACCAGATAACCGTCCTCTACGGATTTCCACACAAGTTTCTGCGCAATGATATACATCACGGCAAATCCATTGCTGATAATGGAATTTAACTCCCGTTTCAACCGCGCCTCAACAATGTCAGGAAGCTCATCGCCATACATCTCATGTGCTTTTCTGTAACAAATATCTGTCAACTGCTGGTCGCTGTTCTCAATGACAGGCGGACATTTATCAGGGCGCACCGGCGCAATTCTGTCACACATATCTGCGATCATGTTCGTGTTTGTGATGACAATCTCCTCCGCCTTCTCGCTGCCGAGATAATACGAAAATTCATCCAGCATCTCCTCCGTCGTGCGCAGGTACAGCGGCGCCTGGTCATCGGCATCCTTGAATCCTTTTCCTGTCATGATAATCCGCCTGTAAACCTCGTCCTCCGGATCCAGAAAATGTACATCACAGGTAGCAACCACCGGCTTCTGAAACTGCTCCCCCAGCTTTACCACCCTCTTGTTCAGCGCAATCAAATCCTCCTCGGAATTGATATCTCTTAGTTTGTCCGACTCAATCATAAATTTGTTGTTGCCAATCGGCTGTATCTCCAGATAGTCATAAAAATTGACAATGCGGGCAATCTGCTCCTCACTCTGTCCGTCCAGCATAGCGCGAAACAATTCACCAGCCTCACAGGCGCTGCCTATAATCAGTCCTTCCCGATATTTTTGAATCAGGCTCTTTGGAATCAGCGGTCTCTTATAGAAATACGTCAGATGCGATTCCGACACAAGTCTGTATAAATTGATCCGTCCTGTCTGATTCTTTGCCAGGATAATAATATGGAAGGAATGAAGCTTTCGGACTGCCTCAACACTTGCCTTCCCCATCTCATTGAGCTCTGCGAGAGTATTTACATTATCTCTCTTAAGCATTTCAATGAATTTCAGGAAAATTTCCGCTGTGCACTCTGCATCATCAACCGCTCTGTGATGATTTTCAAGTGATATTTTCAGCGTTTTGGCGACGGCATCCAAGGTATATTTTGCCTGTCCTGTAAGCAGTACGCGCGCGATGCCAACCGTATCGACATAAGTAAAATCTACTGGAATATTCTGTCTCTTTGCATTTTCCCTGATAAAGCTTACATCAAAACTGGCATTGTGCGCCACGAGCACAGCGTCTCCCACAAACTCCAGAAACTTAGGCAGTATTACCTCAATTGTCTCAGCATCGATCACCATGCTGTCATTAATACTTGTCAACTTTTCAATCTCAAACGGTATTGGTACTTCTGGATTGACAAAAGTAGAAAACCGATCTGTAATCTGTCCGTTTTCCACCTTGACTGCACCGATTTCAATAATTCGGTTTGTAACTGGTGAGAATCCTGTCGTCTCGATATCAAAGACCACGTAGGCCTCGTCCAACGACTGTCCCTTGTCATCTGTGACAATCTCCTTGAGGTCATCGACCAGATACCCCTCTACTCCATAGATAATCTTAAAGTCGTCATCGTGGTCGAGGGCATGATTCGCATCCGGGAAAGCCTGCACACAGCCATGGTCCGTGATAGCGAGCGCCTTATGTCCCCACTTCTTTGCCCGCTTGATAATATCCTTGACATCGGAGACACCGTCCATGTCACTCATCTTCGTGTGACAGTGCAGCTCGACACGTTTTCTGGCACTGTTATCCATGCGCGATGTCGTGAAATCAGGTATCTTCATGACACCGACCACAGAACCGATCGTGAGTTCTCTGTCAAACGTATCATTTACCGTGACACCCTTTATCTTCAAAAACGCACCAACCTTCAGATCTGCCGTCAGCTCGGCAAGCTGCTCGTTATGTACAAACATTTTTACCTTGATCGTGTCTGTGAAGTCTGTGATCTCAAAGCTTACAATTGTTCGTTCATTTCTGATCTCGCGCGTCTCCAGGGCACGCACCTTGCCTCTGATTGTGACCTCGCCCATCTCACCCCATATTTCTTCGATATTGATACTCTCATCCTCAAAGTCACGGCCAAATATAACGTTAGGATTATCCGAACGTTTCAGCGCTCTTTTTGCAAAGCTCTTATCGCCGCCTTTCTCAAACTTACTATAAGACTTTCGCTCTGCGCCAAAAGCAGACGCTGCCTCCTTCTGCTTTTTCGGTGCCGGACCTAACTGCCCTGATGCGGTCTCAGCGCCAACAGCCTGCTTCGATGGTATCGACACAGGTTCCTCCGATGCAGCGACAACCTCATTTCCTCTCTCATTCCCTTTGAAATGATTACTGATTCCCTCTACAATCTTTTGGATGCGAAGCGCGTCATCCTCCCTGTACCTGCTCTCCTTCGCTTCCTTGTAAGCAGTCTGAAATCTGACCTGAAAACCGCATCGCTCATTCAAAACCTTATCTAAAATGCCGACAAGCTCATCCTCCTTGGACTTCGCAATCACACTGTCCTCGAGAACGAGCTCCATTGTATTTTCCTCCGGGAAATTCATATCTGCCTGTCGAAATATTGTGTAAAGCATATGATCGCACTCCTTGATTTCCACAAGAATGCTCTCCCGGTACAGCTCCATCAATTTTGGGGGATTATACTGTTCCGAAAGCGCAAATTTCTCATAGATTTTAATGATCATA
The DNA here is from genome assembly GCA_947178145.1 of uncultured Lachnospiraceae bacterium. Lineage (GTDB taxonomy): Bacteria > Bacillota > Clostridia > Lachnospirales > Lachnospiraceae > COE1. The sequence continues at coordinate 116,580 of CAMWXE010000001.1, forward strand.
TACTCCCGCGGGAAAAACTGCTTTTTGATCTCTTTCTCTACAAAATATACATCTTTCTTCTCGATCAGTCGCTCACTTCGGATGTAAATGCGCAGCAAGTCCTTTCGTCTGGTGGCAGTGATCCGCTCCACCACCGCCTGCTCAAAAAGGTCCTTCTGCACTCCATCCAGTTTGAGATTTGGAAACGCCTCGAAAAATTTCTTTTCCATCACACACCCTGCTTCCAACAGTCTAACTCACACTTTAGTGTATTTAACAATTCGCACTCTGGCACTTTCTTGACAATCTCACCCTTCTTGATGAGAAGTCCTTCGCCTATACCGCCTGCGATCCCAATATCAGCCTCCTTTGCCTCTCCGGGGCCATTTACAGCGCACCCCATCACTGCCACTTTGATATCAAGATCATATTCCTGCACCATCGTCTCGACCTGATTGGCCAGTCCGATCAGATCGATATTCGTCCTGCCGCAAGTTGGGCAGGAAACTACCTCAATCCCACCCTTTCGAAGGCCAAGTGTGCGCAGAATCATCTTTGCAGACTTGATTTCCTCGACAGGATCACCTGTGAGGGATACCCGGATGGTATCGCCAATTCCTTCGTTCAATATGATTCCAAGGCCAATTGCAGACTTGATGTTACCGCTTGTCACAGTGCCTGCTTCCGTGATGCCTACATGCAGTGGATACGGTGTCTTATCGGCAAGCAGCTCATGCGCCTTTACACACATCATCACATCGGAGGACTTGATACTGATCACCAGATTCTCATAATCTAACTCTTCAATGATACGCACCTTGTCAAGTGCGCTCTCCACAATCCCCTCCGCAGTGACACCATTGTATTTCTCCACCAGCTCCCTCTCCAGAGAACCACTGTTTACACCAACCCGAATCGGTATATTCCGCTCCTTTGCGACCTTCACAACCTCCGCAACATTCTCCTTACTTCCAATATTGCCCGGATTGATGCGGATCTTATCCGCACCGTTTTCTATAGCAGCAATCGCCATCTTATAGTCAAAGTGAATATCTGCCACCAGAGGAATCGGTATCTCTCTTTTGATCAGTGCAATCGCACGCGCCGATTCCATGTCCGGCACCGTACATCGAATAATGTCACAGCCGGCAGCTGTCAAACGCTTAATCTGTGCCACAGTAGCCGTCACATCATTTGTCTTTGTATTTGTCATAGACTGAATCAGGATTGGATTACCCCCGCCAATTACCCTGTCACCAATATGAATCACTTTCGTATTATCCCTGTACATGTGTATCCTCCATTCAGAAAGTCTCAATGAATAAAAATCCTCGTAATATCATTATATAGTACAAATACCATTAATATCATCAGCGCGACAAAACCGATAAAATGCACCAGCCCTTCCTTGTCAGGAGATACCGGCTTCCCGCGAATCACTTCTATAAGCATAAACAAAAGCCTGCCGCCATCCAGTGCCGGCAGCGGCAGCAGGTTCATAATACCAAGATTCACGCTGAGCAGCACTGCAAAGTTAATCATCGTCAACACGACAGTCGGCAAACCATATGGCTTTGTCTGCTCGATGGTCTCATCGATCGTCGCGGCGATTCCCACCGGACCTGACAAGTCATTGGCAGAAAGTTTTCCCTGCACCAGCATCAGAAGACTCTTTATGGTTATCTTAAACCAGTAACGCACCCTGCAGGCACTGTACTTAATCAAGTCAAGCCCCTTACACTTCATGGGCTTCCCACCAAGCACAAATCCAATATAATATCGATTATCCTGCTCACTGTACTTTGGTGTGACAACCGTAGTATATTTTTCTCCATCCCGCTGATATTCAATCTGAATCGGGTCTCCCCCACTCACTGCAGATATAAACGTAACTTCCTCCCGCAGATAAACGCGTTCTTTGCCCATTTTCGTGATAATATCACCTTCCTGCAGCCCCGCTTCCGCCGCTGGATATCCCTCTGTCAGCGAGGCAATCTCAGGAACCACTTCCCCAGAAAATCCAACTACGATCAGCGACAGCAGAAAAGCAAGAATAATATTAAAAAAAGGTCCTGCAAAAACAGTTGCAATTCTAGACCAGACATTTGCATCGTTAAAGGCGCCTTCCGGTTTTTGCTCCTCTTTGCCTTCATTCTCCTGGTTTTCAGAAGACGCAGAATAGATTCCGTCCTCCCCCTCAAACATACAGGCTCCTCCAATCGGCAAAAGTTTCAGCACGTACTTGGTCTCACCTTTCGTAAATTTGACAATATCTGGTCCCATACCAATCGAAAACTGCAGTACCTTGATACCGTTTAGCTTCGCAATCAGAAAATGTCCCAGCTCATGTGCAATCACAACCACTCCAAAAATCAGCACAAACACTATAATTGTGACTATCATCCCTTAAATTTTCCTCCCTTAAATTCCTATATATACCCGCAAAATCAGAGAATATTCTGAAAAATCCAAATTCTGCATCAAAGTTTGGAATTTATCAGTTCATAGGTCTCCTGCTCTGTCCTCAAAATGTCATCCACATCAGGATTCTCTATTTTCTTATGCGCATCCATACACATCGCAATCATCTCAGGAATCTGCAGAAAGCGAATCTTCCTGTCGAGAAACAGACTCACAGCTTTCTCATTTGCTGCATTAAACACAGTTGGCACACTTCCTCCCTCTGCAGCGGCCTTCATTGCCAGCTTTAATCCAGCGAAAGTCTCCATGTCCGGTTTTTCAAATGTAATATTTCCAAGCTCATAAAAATCGACACGTTTTCCCGCCATCGGACGTCTGTCTGGATAAAACAAAGCATACTGTATTGGCAGCTTCATATCAGGAACGCCAAGCTGTGCCATAATGCCGCCGTCCACATACTCAACCATAGAATGAATAATGCTCTGCGGGTGCACTACCACTTGAATACGATCTAAGTCCACATCAAAAAGCCATTTTGCCTCCATAACCTCAAGTCCTTTGTTTACCAGTGTTGCAGAGTCAATCGTAATCTTATGCCCCATCGACCAGTTGGGGTGTTTTAGTGCATCCTCAAGCTGTACATTTTCCAACTCCTGTCTGGTTCGTCCACGGAACGGTCCCCCTGACGCTGTAATCAACAATCTGCTGACCCTATCCCTGTTTTCTCCCTGCATAGACTGGAAAATAGCACTGTGCTCACTGTCAACTGGCAGAATCGATGCCCCCATTTTGGCGGCAAGCGGCATAATAATATGTCCCGCCGTCACAAGAGTCTCCTTATTGGCCAGCGCAATATCCTTGTGTTTGTTGATTGCAGCGATCGTCGGCCTGATGCCAATCATACCCACGATAGCTGTCACCAGGATCTCAGACTCTTCCATTCCGGCAATCTCAAGCAGCCCCTCCATCCCTGGTATCACCTGCACATCCATATCCGCCAGCCTGGTCCTCAACGCCTTACAGTCTGCCTCACGCTGAAGGGATACGATTCGCGGCTTGAACTCCCTCACCTGTTTTTCAAACAAATCAATATTGGCCCCCGCTGCCAGTCCCACCACCTGCAAGTCCGGGTTATCGCGCACAATCGCAAGCGTCTGCGTGCCAATCGAACCGGTAGAGCCCAGTATTGCTATCTTTTTCACAAAGTTCTCCTCCTTATTATATTCACAAAACAATCCAACCATGATAAACAGATATTACCGCATCAGCACTATAATTAAAAAATAAGTGATTGGCGCTGTAAAAATCACACTGTCAAAGCGGTCCATTATTCCGCCGTGTCCTGGTATCAACTTCCCATAGTCCTTGATATCATGATTTCTCTTGATTGCAGAAGCGGCAAGATCTCCCACCTGCGATATGACAGAACCGACACCGCCGACAACAGCTAATATCAGCACAAACCGCTCCCTGCTGAGTACACTGTCCATGTAAGCGCCAAACAAAGCCCCGAATAGCGCTGCACCCACAATACCGCCCACGGAACCTTCGATGGATTTCTTGGGACTTAATACAGGGGCAAGCTTGTGCCGTCCAAATAACACTCCTGCCAGATATGCAAACGTATCTGATATCCATGAGCTGATAAAAATCATCCACACCAGATAAATACCATTTTCGAGCTGTCTGGTCAGAAACACAAAAGAAAGCATGACTGGCGCATAGATCAGTGCGAAATAAGTATCCATCACCTGATTGGCGTGGTACTTGGGATAGCCAAACACATACACAGACATCACTGCAATCAGCGCCATGACGATAATCATCACTGCATAGGCAGAATCCTGCGCAAAATACATGACAGGATAATAACACGTAATGGCCACAATCCCTGTGATCTCAAGACTGTTTATCTTCTCCTCTTTTCTGACACCACACGCCCTAGTCAACTCTAGGAAACCGATAACCGATACGACATACAGCACTGCTGCCAGTACAATACCACCAGGAAGGATAGACACCAGTGCTGCAACTACGATAACAATTGCACTGACTGTCCGCTCCTTACTTATTTTTCCAAGAATATTAGAAGCCATTCCTCACTCCTCCTTCACAAGCCCATACCTCCGGTCTCTGTTCTGATAAGCCTCCACCGCTTTAGCCAGTTCCTTCTTGTCAAAATCGGGCCATGGCACAGATGTAAAGTAAAGTTCAGCATAGGCAAGCTGCCATAACAAAAAATTCGATATCCGCTGTTCTCCTGATGTCCGAATCAGCAAATCGGGATCTGGCAATCCATCCGTATCGAGCTGCAATCCAATCTTCTCGTCATCAATCTCCTCCGGCTTTAATTCTCCAGCCGCAACCTTGTCTGCAAGTTTTGTAATTGCCCTTCTGAGCTCATCGCGCCCCCCGTAATTGATCGCAATCTGGAAATGGAGACCTGTATTGTTCTTTGTAGCCTGCTCTAATTCCTCAATACTCATCCTGAGATCCTCTGCAAGCCCTGATTTATCGCCAAGTACTCGAACACACATATTGTTTTTCTGGGCACGCTTGATACTGTTTTTCATATAATTTCGAAGCAGATTCATCAGAGTCGCCACCTCGCTGTCAGGCCTGCTCCAATTCTCTGTTGAGAACGCATACACAGTAAGGTAATTGATTCCCATATTATATGCATCCTCACAGATTTGTTCAACTGTTTTTGCACCCTGTACATGACCTGCTGTGCGGGGTAATCCCTTTGCTTTTGCCCAGCGCCCGTTTCCGTCAAGAATAATCGCCACATGATTTGGTACGTTCATAACCTTTTCCTTTCCCGCCACACCGCCGCTGATATGCTATTTTCTCTGTATCAGCGTGTGCATAAAAGAGGAGGCATTACATCTCTAATGCACGCCCCCTGCTTTCCTTTATTGTATCATGCACTACAAAAAGCAAAGGATGCCTTCGTAGCAAGATGGAAGCTTACACCGTAAGAACTTCCTTCGATTTCTCATCAATAGACTTATCTACCTCTTTGATATATTTATCTGTGAGTTTCTGCACTGCATCTTCCAAATCCTTGATCTCATCCTCAGAAACTTCTGTCTTTGCAAGCTTTTTAAAAGCATCATTTGCATCACGTCTGATATTGCGGACTGCAACCTTACATTCCTCACCCTTCTTCTTGATATCCTTCACAAGTTCCTTTCTGCGCTCCTCAGTGAGCTCCGGAAATACGAGACGGATCACTGAGCCGTCATTGCTCGGCGTAATCCCAATATCAGATGCCATAATCGCCTTTTCAATCGCTTTGATCAGACTCTTTTCCCACGGTGCGATCTGAATCATTCTCGCCTCTGGAACCGTGATATTTCCAACCTGCTGAATCGGCGTCGGCGTCCCATAATAATCCACCCTCAACTTGTCAAGCACATGGGGATTTGCACGACCTGCACGTATCGTCTGATATTCTGATAAAAGAAAATCAAGTGCCTTCTGCATTTTGTCATCATATGTTTTTACTCTTGCATCCATTTTCTATGTCCTCCTTGATTTGTTATTCTGTTGTGGAAACGGAATCAAACGGTAATGATCGTACCATTGGATTTTCCCTTTACTGTATTGATGATACTATCCTGCTCATTTAATCCAAATATCGTCATCGGCATCTTGTTTTCCATACAGAGCACTGCCGCCGCCAGGTCCATCACACCAAGCTGCTGATCTACCACTTCCCTGATAGGAATCGTGTCATACTTTTTCGCATTTTTGTTGATCTTTGGATCCGAATCATACACACCATCCACCGCCCGCGCGGACAAAATCATATCTGCCTCAATCTCAACAGCCCTGAGAACCGTTCCCATATCAGTCGAAAAATACGGATGTCCGATGCCGCCTGCAAAAAATATTACCTTACCTGACGCAAGCGCTTCCATAGCCTTGTCCTTTGAAAAAAGCTCCGTGAAAGCCGCACACTGAAACGGCGTAAATATCTCTGTCCCCATACCGACAAAACGGAAAATCTCAGATACATAAATACAGTTCATTACAGTGGCAAGCATGCCAATCTGGTCCGCTTTTGTCCGGTCAATGGTCTCACTCGTCCGGCCTCTCCAGAAATTGCCGCCGCCTATTACGATCCCCACCTGCACGCCGCTGTCCACAATCTCTTTTACCTGCTTTGCAACCGCTGTCACCGTGGGCTCGTCAAAGCCTGTTTTCTTATCACCTGCCAGTGCTTCACCGCTCAGCTTCAATAATATCCTTTTCATACTATGCCGACTCCCATCCATTATTTATTGTTGTTTTCTGTTTTTCTTCACATCATCAAAGAATGCGGAAGGACTGATATCTGCATAGCATTGTGAACACATACCCTCGATAATCGCACCGTTGTTGATCTGTACGGACTTTGACTTAATATTTCCCATCACAATCGCCGTTGTGTCAAGAATCACAGGTCCATGTACATCAATGTCACCCTGTACTGCTCCCGCAATCACCGCACTTGTGGCAAAAATATTGCCAATCACTACAGAGCTCTGCCCAATTTTTACACTGCCCTTGCTCTTCAGCTCACCGTTAATCTGTGCAGACTCTGCATAAATCTCCGCGGCCGCAGAATTACCAGTAATACTTCCTGTCACATTCAGCTTTCCAAGAATCTCAATATTTCCCGTAATGCTTCCAATCAAGTCCATACTGCCGCTGCTGGTCACATCACCTGTTATATGCATTCCAGATGTAATAACTGCCTTATCCGCTGACGCAGCATTACTTGTGTCAATGTCAGGCTCAGCTTCTGTCGCAGATGTTGTATCCATATATGTCGGTTCCTGTAAATTCTGTTCTTCCTCGTTTAATGGTTGTTCGATCTCCGCGTCGGCCTCACTTGTACTATATTCTTGTTCTTCGGATACCTCCGCACTACTATTTTCCTGTTCTTCGGGTATCTCCGCACTACTATTTTCCTGTTCTTCGGGCGTTCCCACACTGATATTTTCTGTTGCTTCGGATACCCCCGCACTACTATTTTCCTGTTCTTCAGGCATTCCCGCACTGGTATCTAACGCGGCGGCGGCTGTCACATCAGGTGCCTGTTCAAGCTCTGTCAATATATTCTCTTCAGTGCTATCCTCCGAAACCTCTGCTACTTGATCCATCGCATTTATCATAGCAGAAATATCAACATCCGCCTGCGCAGAATCACTCTGTAAATCTGCTGTCCCTACTGGCTCATCCCCAAGAGCAGCAACCCCCTCCTCAAGTATAGCCTCAAGTTCTGAAAAGTCCGTATCAGCTGTGTCTCCAAACAAATCTTCGGAAGCTGCTGTCTCCTCCTCAAGATTCAGTCCAGCCACCGTATCCTCAGTCCCCAAATCGTTTACAGTCTGTGATAAATCCTGCTTTAAATCCTGAAAAAAACCCATAGTAAATTATCCTCCAATTTTATATTAGTATATTAAATAAGTAACAAAATTAATAACCAGTATGCGCCACGCTCATGTGCATTCTGCTTACTCCTGCAGATGCTGCACTCTCACTGTGTCCTGCTTGATTGGCAGCATCACTGTATTGTCGGACTCAAGTATTTTCTCTATAATCACTGGCAAAGCCTCAACTGTTGTATCCTTCCCCACCGCATCGTGGAAAAGAACTACTGCATTGTCAAATTTATCAATATTGTCAAGCACATTGCTTGTAATCTGGTCCGCACTCCTTCCGCCGCTGGCGGCATCTCCACTTGATACATTCCAGTCAAAGTACACCATATTCTCCTGGTTAAGATAATGAATCAATTCCCACATATTGACATGGCTGATCGTATTGCTGCTGCCGCCGGGAAATCGAACGACACTGCAGTCCTCACCAGTCAATTCATATAAAAAATCGTGCAGTTTCATCAAATCCGCCTTATACGCATCCAACGATGCATAGATCTCACTATATTTGTGACTGTAAGAATGCATCGCCAACGTATGGCCTTCCTCCACAATCCGCCGATACTGCTCAGCATAACCATCCTTACCGACCACAAAAAATGTTGCCTTCACACCATATTGTTCCAGAATGTCAAGAATCTTGTCCGTATTTGCGCTTGGCCCATCGTCAAAAGTCAAATACACTCTTCTGATACCGTCACTGCTGTCTTCCCTGCCTTCCAGCTTGTGTGTGTCCTCCAACGCGGCTGCCTCCACGATATCAGCCGCCTCCGCCGCATCTACAACATTGCCGTCAATATCAAATACATCTGAAAATCCAGATCCATCTGAAAGCATGCTGCCTTCAATCCTGGCCTCCACACTGATAACATTGTCTTGAAGCAGTATTACCTGCTGTTCCAACCAGTTTACCTTTCTGCCAATATTTATTACCAATACAAGTATCACAATACAGTTCGCAATCGTCATCAGCGTAAGCACTGGAAGCACCATTTCAATAAAGCCTCTCTTTTTTTCCGCTTTCCTCGACTCTGCAGCTTTATCCTCTATTTCCTCATTTTGCTCGAATTCCATATTAACCTTCTATACCATACCTATTGCAGCCGCTGATTTATAATAGATATATCGATTATACCATACAACCACTACTTTAGAAAAGACATTTTATAAAGTTTATTCTAAATTTTCATTATAGCGCGCTCTCTCCCCGCCAACATATTTTGCCCTTGTCCTGGCACATACAATGTGTGCGCCGCCGATTATTGGATGCTCTATTCTCACTGGCACAGCCACTGGCCGTAAATGCATCCCGATTAACGTATCGCCAATATCAATCCCCGCATGTGCCTGTATGCGCTCGACTGCCACCGGATTCTCCATATGCTTCCACGCTGCGGTGGAAAAGGAGCCTCCGGCTTTGGGCTGCGGCACTACATTTACTACCTCATACCCAAAGCGTTCCGCATCCGCTTCCGTCATAATCAACGCTCTGTTGAGGTGCTCACAGCACTGCGTGGCTACTGACAGACCTGCCTTTGTTAATTCCTCATACATTGCCACAAACACTGCCTCCCCAAGTTCTGCATTGGAGTAAGAACCAATATGGTGCTCCGCAATCTCACTTGTAGAGCATCCAATCACAACCAGATTCCCGGTTCTAAGCTTCGCCTGTTCGAGAAACTCTGCGACCACTCTCCTCGCATCACTTTTTACTATTTCAAAATTATCCTGCTCATATTCACACATATCCTGCTCCTCTTTTCTATTTAATGTGCTCACAATTTTCTTTTCAATACTTTCACACATAAACTTATCATACTCAATAAAATATTTCAATAACTCATGTCACAATTGACAAATATGTATTATGCAGTTATGATTACATTAGTGTTCCTAATAAGGACAACTATAAAGGAGGTCTAAATCATGCCAAAATTAAATGAAAATTATTTAAATCTAAAAGAAAGCTATCTCTTCTCAGAAATTGCACACCGTGTAAATGCCTACACAGCCGCAAATCCTGACATGAACGTAATCCGCCTTGGTATCGGCGACGTGACGCTTCCAATTGGCTCTGAGATAATCACAAAGCTTCACGAGGGTGTTGACGCCCTCGCGAATGCCGAAACATTCAAAGGCTATGGACCCGAACAGGGATACGATTTTCTCCGCAGCGCCATTGTCGACTACTACAGCAGAAACAAGGTATCGATTGAAGCGGACGAAGTATTTGTATCGGACGGCGCCAAAAGTGATACTGGAAATATCACAGACCTTTTCGCCAAAGATAATGTAATCCTAATTCCAGACCCCGTATATCCAGTGTATGTGGATACCAATATCATGAACGGGAGAAACATTACCTATATCGACGCCACAGAAGAAAATAATTTCCTGCCAATGCCTGACCACAGTGTTCATGCCGATCTCATATATATCTGCTCGCCAAACAATCCAACAGGAGCGGCCTATAATAAGCAACAGCTAAAGGAATGGATCGACTATGCACTCGAAAACGACGCCATTATCCTGTATGACTCTGCCTACGAATGCTTCATAACCGATGAAACACTCCCCAGAAGCATCTATGCTGTTGAGGGTGCCAAAAAATGCGCCATTGAATTCTGCTCCCTCTCGAAGACAGCCGGCTTCACAGGAACACGCTGCGGATACACCATTGTTCCAAAGAGCCTGACATTCATTTCCTCTACTGGCATAGAAATGTCCCTAAACGCTATGTGGAATCGTCGTCAGACTACGAAATTCAACGGTGTATCCTATATTGTACAAAAAGGTGCTGCCGCTGTATTTTCTGTGGAAGGCATGGCGCAATGCCAGAAAAACATAAAATATTACCTGCAAAATGCAACCATCATCGCCGATACCCTTGCCAGAAAAAACATATGTTATTTTGGAGGCATCAATTCTCCTTATATCTGGTTTAAATGCCCTGGCGAAATGGACTCCTGGGATTTCTTTGACCATCTGCTGACTAACGCGCAGGTCGTGGGAACTCCTGGCGCAGGATTCGGCAAAAACGGACAAAAATTTTTCCGCCTCACCTCATTTGGAAATCGAGAGAATACGATGGAAGCGATGGCACGAATTGAAAAATTATTCTAATAAAACCCCTCTGACGTTTTTATCTGTCAGAGGGGTTCTATTTCTTACTTGTTTTTTTCTTGTTAAGAAACACCTGTTCATTATGCAACTACAACATTTGCTGCTCTAAGCTTAGAGCTGTTCTTCGGATCCTGCTCAATATCAAAAGTAACCTTCTGTCCTTCTTCAAGAGTCTTGTATCCATCGGACATGATTGCAGAGAAATGTACAAATACATCCTCTCCAGTACCTTCGTTTGTAATGAATCCATAACCTTTTTGCGCATTAAACCACTTTACTGTCCCGTTGTTCATATTTAGAACCTCCATTATAAATATTATGTACTCTGCATGTGCCTAAAAAAACTGACTTGTCTGCATCAAAAGGAATGATTTGCAGAACAAGTCAGCTCATAGTTCTAATTGAATACTCTCAAATTTTATCACTTTTATAGAATAAAGTCAACAAATTTTTATAAAATCAAGTTATAAAACAGCAGCACGGTTCACGTCCAACTTATTTGGCACACTCTATATATGAAAAAATAGCGAAGGGGGGATTCGAACCCTCGACACCGCGGGTATGAACCGCGTGCTCTAGCCAACTGAGCTACTTCGCCATCTGATATACTGAGGTTGTTCCCTCAAAACCGAACACAGAAATCTTTTTTTATTCCATATCTTATATCTGTTCTCTGCTATTCCATCTCTTTTCGTTCTTCTGCCAACATT
>CAMWXE010000002.1 GCA_947178145.1 uncultured Lachnospiraceae bacterium
TATGTGTCATTACTCTATTAATCTATATATATATAATAAATCAGTTTTATTATTTTACACATTAAAACAAGAAATAATTTCAAATGTTTATCCTGTCTGTCTGTCTGTCTGTCTGTAATCATATTTTCCCTCCCCATTCGTTGTCAATACCTTTTATTCATTTTCACTGTCTATTTGCAAATATTTTTTCATAGTCATAATTCAGATAGTACTGTCTCTCCTGCTCATAGCGCTCCATATAATTCTCTTTGGTCACAAGGCCGTCACCTGCGGCAATCCACTCCAATATCATCGAGTTGACATGGGCTGCATAATGTTCCTTGTCTCTGTAGTTGTCCAGATTTGTTATTATATCATATTTATCATGAAAATTATATAGTTTTACGTTGGGACATTCCAAAAGCATCTTGGTCGTGATAAGCTCTGCGTCAAAATAATAGTTAATCATACCCTCCTGATTCATGAAATCCCACCAGCATATACTGTAGGGGGTATAAAAAATATAAAAAGTTGTATCAGGATACTTTGTGACAAGATCCACAAAATTCTGTTGTATATTGTCCGTCACCATCACCGCATCTTCCTCTGAGAGTGGAGGAGCCTCCGGCGCTTTCTCCTCCCAGCGGTCGTAGCTTGCCATCACATACGCATAGCCCGTCTCCTTCTCCCACGCCGAGTACTCGTCAAATGTAGTGCTCGGCTGGCCTGTGAGCGTCATCGCCAAATTGTTCAGCACGCCATGATACCATATATTTTTGTTGAACACATAGCTCACATCATTCCATGGATTGTCGTCATAGAGATAGGTCGGATACCCGTCATAGTCCGTATAGTCCTTGTCGCGCAGAATCGCATTGGCATCCATCGTCCAGATAATAGCCTTCAAATTCCCGTTCCGTTTCAGCGCTCTTCCAAGATTCTCTGAAAGCTCTTTGTATCCCGCTCCGGAAAAAGTCTCCTTCACTGACGTTGCTCCAAACAAGACATCCGCCTCGCTCGTCTTGAAATTCTGCGCCATTGATGTCCCTGTAATAATCATGTCATAATCAAAATGCCTGGAAATCCCATCATTCATATAGCGCTCATCATACAGCCGATAAGAGACAAAAGGAAACGGTTTATGAAAATGAAAATATGGGTCAAATATCCAAAAAACAAGTGTCAGCAGCAGTAACGCCCCCAGCAGCGCAGCCATACATGCCGCGAACCATTTTTTCGCATTTGATATCATATCGATAATCCTCTCCTATCCGCTATCAGATATATAAATCAGATCTCACAAATCAGAAATTAAAATACAAAAATTCACTCACTTCAGAGAGTGACAGGATACTCCAGAGCAGCAGTCCCACAGTCACTGCAATACGCTTAGCGCCATATCTGCCATCATTCACCTTCTCCTGCGTGTTGCGCAGCACAAGACACACAGCAATCAACAGCAGCACAAACACTGTCAGCATCAACCATGGACAGGACTGTATCAGAGAGCTCAGCCCCAGTCTTCTAAGCATCCGCACCTCACAGAGCTGATGGAAGACCTCCTGCATCTCTTCATATAATTTTCCGTCGCCAGGCACGCCCAGATTTGCAATCATCTGCAGTCCCTGCTCCACGGAAGCTGCCCGAAACATGCTCCATGCAATTGTGCAGAAGCAAAAGGTGGCGGCCACCCGCAGCATACGCGGAATTTTTCGCAGGACGCAATCCAATAACCGGTCAAAAAGATTTCCCATACCATTTACAACACCCCACAGAATAAACGTCCAGTTTGCCCCGTGCCAGAATCCACTCACCAGAAACACTATCATGATATTGACATAAGTCCGCATTTTCCCTTTTCTGCTGCCACCCAATGGAATATAGACATACTTCGTAAAGAAACGAGTCAGTGTCATATGCCATCTGTCCCAGAACTCCCGGACAGAAGCCGCCTTATAAGGGGAATTAAAATTAACAGGCAGCTCCACATTGAACAGAAATCCGATACCATATGCCATATCACAGTATCCGCTGAAATCAAAATAAATCTGCATGGAATAGCATACCATAACCAGTATCGTGCTGACACTGTTGAGCGCACTCACATGTTCATATCCAACCGTCACCACTTTTGACAGGGTATCTGCGACCAGAACCTTCTTGGCCATGCCAAGCGCAAACGCATACAGTCCCTTGCACAGGTTTTCATAGCGAATGTGATGGTTCTCCTCTGTGCGAAGCTGTGGTATTAACTCATCATGGTACACAATAGGCCCCGCAATCAGCTGCGGAAAAAAGGACACATACGCAGCATACTCCAACAAGGTATACCGCTCGCAGTCCCCCCGGTAAGAATCAATCACATAGGATAACTGCTGAAAGGTGTAAAAACTGATTCCCAACGGAAGCGCCAGTCTCAAAAAATGATAGTCTGTCTTCAAGACTGCGTTGACGTTCTCAATAAAAAAGTCATAATATTTAAAATAGAACAAAATCCCCAGATTGTAAAGCAATCCCAGCATCAATAACAGTCTTCTCCGCGCCGTTTTCTGTGTCTTATCCATACCCTTGACTAACAGGTAATTGACTAGAATGCTCACAACCAGAATTACAAGATATCGAATACTATTGTACCCATAAAACACCATGGACATCGCAATCAGATAGCCAAGCGCTGCTTTTTCCAGCTTCCGGTGATGCAGCCAGTAGTATCCAGTCACCACAAGCGGCAAAAACAAAAAAACAAAAAGATAGGAATTAAAAAGCATATCTGCTCCCCAATTTTCGTATTGAACTCATAAAACACCTCTTCAAACCATTCCCGGCAGTTACTCAATGCCGCAGCGGAACCACAATTCGGTCATACAGCCACACCACCATCACATAAGCAGTCGGCGATAAAAAAAAGAGTTTCCTGCGCATCCTGTCTCCCCTTGACACAATCCCGCTTCCATAAATCCGGTCCATTTCTGCCTTGTCCTTTCTTAACTCAGTGACAAGCCCTGACGCCATTTCTTTATTTTTCCTGTTTCTTGCATCGATATAATAAAATAACAGCCGTCTTTGAAAATGATATCCCGCCAAATCTGCCATCTGCGGCGAAACCATTGCCCTGATACAGGAAATATGCTCCCGCCAAAACGGAATTTCATCCCGAAACATCCGCTCGCCCTGCGCCGCATTCATGATGCTGCCCTCCCGGTCAATCACATAGTGATAAAAGCACTGGTCAAGATAAACTGCCTGCTCCACCGCACAGAAGGCGCGCGTTGTGTACATGATGTCCTCCGAGTTTCTCCCTTTTGGAAAAGTCATCCCCTTGACCAAATCCCGCCAAAAGAGCTTGCTCCAGACAGAATTGTAGATGACATATCTGTCATGCCCACTGATATATGCTTCCAGAAGTTCCTCCCTGGAAAGCGGCACGACACTGCCGTCTCCCCCGGATACAGTCCGGTCCTGATACTCACGAAAGTACCGGCACACTGCAATCTGTGCATGATGCTCAGTACATGCCTGATGCATACGCGCATACATATCCCGCTCGATCCAGTCATCACTGTCAACATATCCAATATAATCGCCCGTCGCAATCTTCAATCCTGCATTTCTCGCATCCGACAGACCACCATTTTGCTTGTGAATCACCTTGACACGGCTGTCTCTTTTGGCATATTCTTCACACTTTGCCGGCGAAGAATCCGTAGAGCCATCATCCACAAGAATAATCTCGAGATTGTGATAAGTCTGTCGCAGGACTGACTCCATACACCGGTCAAGATATTTTTCCACATTATATACAGGCACGATGAGCGATATCAAGTCCTGTTCATCCTCGTTTTGTATTCCCATATCCAGCTTCACTCCCAAGTCCCATACGTTACAACCAACACATGTCCTGTCACGGCGCACTCTGCCCCTGACAGATTTTCCCTGAAGCGTCAATCAGTATCCACCCTGGCCAGTTCCTATGCGCTGTCTTCGCATCGGAAACCTCATAATTGTCATGGTGCAGCGGACGTATCATTAGCTTATCTGAATTTTTGTTCAGTCTCGCTCCCCATATGCTAAATGTACTGTTCGCGCAGATATTGTGCTCACAATGGCTCATCAGCTCCATGTCATGTATGCTTTCCCTGCCAGTATTCCAGTCCACAATACGCATATTGCTTTTGTCGTAATGTTCTCTCGCATATGCAGTATCATCTGAAAAAATATAAAATACAGGATTCTCCACCCGCTCTGCGATATAATCGATCGCACTGGAATAATAGGCATCTGTACAAATCCCCATATATCGCTTTCCATCCGCCACTGTGAGATAATCCTTGCGCCGGATATGAACGCTCACCGCATTTTCACGCTCCATTGCCTCGATTGTCTCCTGATTGCGCGGATTGGCGCTCGCCGGAAATCGAATCTTCTCCTGTAACAGCGGAATGATATCAGTGTAATACCGCTCACAGCCCCATAATCCATAGAGATAGACATCATCCATCCCAAAAATTTCAGGCATATAGTCTGCCGTCTCCCTGACTGTCCTGTCCCGCCTGCCCATGAACTTACGCCTTATCCGGTCTGCCAGCTTCGTGCTGTTATCCAGAAAAAGCTGTCTCTCCTTTGTTGTACAGACCTCGTACTGCAGTGCATCAAGCCAATCCAGCTCAAACTCACGCCACTCTCTGTCTTCCCCCTGCGCCTCCTTGTAGGCATACAGATCCAGCTTCACTTCTTTTCCGAGATATTTCAATTTTTCATATAATGCATACTGGTAAAGCTGATTTCCAAGCCCTCCCATGACATGGATCAGGATCATAAGATACCCTCATTTCTACTTTGACTTGTCGTGACAAATCAGGTACTTCTCCAGACAACTATTCATTGCTTTGTCAGATGATAGAGCTCCGCCGTCGTGTCAACCATCGGTTCCACCTCATAGCCCAGCTCCACAAACGTATCCACAAACGCATTCCACTGACCTGTCACCAGATAAAGCTCGTCTGGAATTTGACTGTCATACACCTTGTTCAGATAATCCTTCCATACCTGTGTATCGTTTGTATAATAGGTTTCTACTTCATCGTTATAGACAATATTTTCCCACTGCGACTCGTCATAGTTAGCATTGTGTGTAAAATAATATGTGAATCCGTACCGCTGATGGAAATCGAGCAGCGTCGGCACCTCATATCCATCAAGCGCATACCACTCGGCAACCACAGTCCGCAAATCCATCTTATTCCAGTGACAACTGATACGGTAATCACCATACACGCAGTACAGCACGCCGGCAGACACAAGGCCGATCTGCACGATTTTTGCCCCGCCTCCGGCGACAAAGCGGATACTGCTCTGCCGCAAAATCAGCACAAACTCATATAACGACACTGCAATCAGCACAAACCACAGCGGAAACAGAAACATGTTATAGCGGTTTCCATACCATCCATAGGCATAGATGTTGAGCTTTGTGATAATATAGTAAATCAGATAGACCGCAATATTGCAGTATAAAAATTTTCTGAGCACATCCCGTCTGCTCTTTACTGCCACGAACACGATTATCAGCGCAATCACGACCATCGCAGCAATTATGAGCCACCAGATCTTCTCCCAGTCTCTGTCCATATCAATCGTGCTCCACTTGAACACCCACATAAGGCTGTAGAAAAAATCATATAGGATATTTCCCTTCTCAATGATAATCTCCTGTTCTGAATAAAGCGTCGATACCTGATTGGCCGACTGCGGTATCAGAAAAAAATACACGAGACAGAAACCGCCAATCCCTCCCGCTGCAATATCCGACACAAGACTGAACAGAAAGCAGCCCCAGTCCCCTCTCCGCGCTGCCATCACAAGAACACTGATTCCAAAAGGCACTGCGACAAACACCGCCCCGTAATGTGTAAACACAGACAAGACACAGAGCAGCGTAAACCAAAGAATTCGTTTTCGATTCATCTGTTCGCATAACAGAAACCACACATAGACAAGCCAGAATAGAAACGCGAGCAGCAGCGCGTACTCGGATGCTTCCTTCACATAATACATCAATGTATAAATACTGGAATAGATCACAACACAAAAAGCCGCCATATAGCGGTCGCAAAGCTTTCTTATGACAAAGTAAAGTCCTATCGCTGCGATAAAACCAAACACAGCACTCGAAAAACGATACCACCACTCACCCTCGCCAAACCGAAGCCACAGACTCATCACCCAATTGTACAATGGTGGCTGCTGCTGAATATTTGCCATCCGCTCATACATAGTGGCATATTTCGTCACGCCCCGGATTGCCCCTTTCACAGGTATGGAACAATAAAATTCCATCGACTCATCCTGCCAAATGGGCGCTTCCGTCAGCTTGTACAGCGCCATAACCCAGTAGTAAATCAATGCAATACCGGCTGTTATCCATTCCGGCAGGCGTATTTGCTGAAATTTCTTCATTTCGTACTCCTCATTCTCTTGTCAGTCTCGTCCTTATATAAAATATTATGGATTTCTTCAGACTTTCTTATTCCGAATCACTCTCCCCCGCCTGAATAAAAACCTGCTTCGATCGATTCCCCCCTAAATTCAATCGGTATCTGTCTTGGAAGGGCTGGAAAAAAATCATACCCGGTCCGGTCATCATTCACTGGATAATAAAATGGAATCCCGTTTACAACATAGCTTTCCAGAGCATAGCTTCCATAATCCTGCTGCCATACATATGCTGGCTTCGCGGCCTCGCCGCAGCTGTATCGCACAAGTGATACCAGCTTGACTGCCGAGAACGCCCACAAGGCAATTATTCCCAAAACAGTCATCCTTCTTATCATATCCCTTTTTTGCCATTTGTCAAAGTATTTTATCAAAATATCACATAAAATACCTGCTGTTATCACAGCCACAAGCAGAACATATGCATATCCATAGCGCAAAAGCGGCGCCGAAAGCTGCCAGAATCCATACGACACAAGCACAGCGGCAAGCACAAAAAGATGGTCTCTTTGCAGTTTCTCTGTACCGCGCACATTCAGAATCATCCTTATCAGCAAAACGGCAAAGACAAACAGGCATACAATATCTGCCAGGACAAGAATCTTCCCAATTCCGGGAAGCGATCCCTGAAACCATCCCATAAACCACTCTGACACAGGCAAATCCACCAGTGCCGCATTGTTGAGTCCCCTGCCCCACGTCCTGATTTCTGCGGCATCCAGTGCTGCCGCTGCAGCATCCATTTTCCAGTCCACATCAAAAAGGTCCAATGCCGGGAACGGATATAACAGATATCCCGACAGCATCACCGTCCTCGCAAGCCACGGCACAATCGTCACAATGCCCATCGCAAGACAGATACCGATATCACACCATTTTTTCTCCCTGACAAACATACAAAGCGGCTTTGCCGCCAAGATTAAGATCAGCCCGGCTGTCAGCTTCAAGGTCACTGCATACACACCTGCCACGCACAGCAGTGCGTACGGCACAGGACTGTCCTCCTCTCTCTCCAGCAGCTCCAGCCACCTTATGACAATCAAAAACACCACGCACATGACAGCATAGTCTGATGCCGGTGCCACAATGTCGCTGTAAATGACAGTGAGATAATAGAACGCACCAATCCTTGCAAAGCTCGTCACCAGTGATTTTCCTGTGCATTTCTGCGCACAAAACAGTGGAAGCACCTGCATCCAGAGCAGGAGCGCCACGAATCCGTTCACTGCATGAAGGGAGTGTCCTGTCAAAAACTTCATGCTGTAAAGTGCTGACAGCGCAAAAAAGGAACTATTGTAGGCAAACCGCACGTGAATATTGCCCAGCCCTTTCACAATTCCATACTCCTCAATCCACCGGATACTCTGTGCGTGATAAAGGTCGGAATCATAGTGCATATACCCTCTTGAGGTGCAGTAACACCACATTATAATACTCAGTAGCATGACCCACTTCCACACCGCACTTCTGCTCTTCCACGCTTCTGACAAAAGCTGCGCGATCTGACTTCTCCACACCACTGCGGCCACAAGACATGCGGCGGCAAGCACCAGATTTGCGGCAGCGCCGACTTTGTAAGCCAGGCTGACGATCTGCGCATATGCAGTGACTGCCACAAGTCCCAACGCCACAATGCAGCTGATCTCCTTTACGCGGTATCCCAACACCCTGCGAACCAGCACACACAGCCCAAAGCCTGCCAGAAAAAAAGTAAGTGCAATATAGAGCCAATTGAAAAGTACCGAAATCATTTTGTCCTCCACACTATGCTTTGACTGCCTCGTCCATGATCCACGACTGGAACATCAGAATGTACCAAATCTGCTTCCGCCAGTTTCCGTTCTCTGTAAAGTCTCTCCAAATCCTCTGCACTTCATTGGCATTCAATATCCCCTGCTGCCTGATGAGACTGCTGTCCAAAAGGGACTCTGCCCATTCCCGCAGCCCAGGTTCGCGAAGCCACTGCGCAATCGGAATCGCAAAGCCCTTCTTCGGCCTGTCCATCATTTCTTTCGGGACATATTTGTACAGCACATCCTTCAGGACGAGCTTCCCTTCCTCTCCCTGCTTTTTGTATTCCATGGGTATCGTCCACGCAAATTCCACAACATCCCTGTCCAGCATTGGCACGCGCGTCTCCAGCGATACCGCCATAGCCGTGCGGTCTACCTTGACCAGAATGTCATCCGGGTGATAAACCTCCATATCCATCAGCATAATGCTGTTTTGCGGATCCTTTAGCGCCCCATAGGGAAAACTGTTGTGCTTGTAAGGATACGTAGTCTTATCCAGCGCAATCTGCAGGTTTGACACCTCCTGCGCGTTAGAGAGCTCATACAAGTGCTCCGGGCTTTGGGCCCTTAGCAGGTATGCCTTTGTCTGAAGAATCTGATTCTGCTTAATCAGCGGATTTCCAGCCAAAAGGCTGCTGGCAAGCTTCCGCACACCATAAGGACAACTTCTCATTTTTCCCCAAATCCGATCAATTGCCGAATAGGACGTATATCCACAGAACAGCTCATCTCCCCCGTCACCGCTCAAAGATACTGTCACATGCTCCCTTGTCATCCTGCTCACAAGGTAAGTTGGTATCTGGGAGGAGTCGGCAAACGGCTCACCAAAAATCCCGGAAAGCTTAGGGATCACCGCCCTTGCATCCTCCTCCGTAATATAGAGTTCCGTGTGTTCTGTCCCGAGATGCTGCGCAATCTCTTTCGCATAAACTGCCTCATTGTACGCCGGATCTTCCATTCCAATCGTAAAGCTTCTGACCTTCCGCTCCGACTGTGCCTGCATAAGTGCCACAATCGTGCTGCTGTCAATCCCTGCTGACAGGAATGCTCCGACCGGAACATCCGCCACCATCTGCTCCTTAATGGAAGCCTTCAGAAGTCGTTCCAGCTCCGCTGCCGCCTCCTGCCTGCTTCCCTGAAATGGATGCGCCTGGCCATACTTTGCCGCCTCCCGCACAGACCAGTAGACACTGATTCCAGGCTCCTGATAGGGTGCATCCAATTCCAGCATACACCCCGCATCCAGCTTATAGATATTCTGATAAATGGAGTACGGCGCCGGAATGTATCCATGTATGAAATACAACTGCAGCACTTTCGTGTCAATGGGGTTGTTAAAACCGTCCAGCACACTGATACAGCCAATGTCTGATGCAAACACAAAATGTCCGTTTACGAACCCATAGTACAACGGTTTCTCACCGATTCTGTCCCGAATGAGTGTCAGCTTTCCGGTCTGTCTGTCAAAAAGGGCAATCGCAAACATTCCCTTACAGTGCCTGATCGTCTCCGTCACCCCATATGCCTCGATCGCCTCGAGCAGCACTTCCGTGTCAGAGGTACCGCGAAAAGCGGTAACCTTCTTCTCCTTTAACAGCTTGTCCCGCAGCCTGCGGTAATTATAGATTTCCCCGTTAAACACGCACACATATCTGCCGGATGCCGAGTGCATCGGCTGCGCGCCGTTTTCTGACAAGTCCACAATCGAAAGCCTGCGGTGACCGAGTACTACATTTGCATCTTCGCTTGCCCAGACACCTCCGGCGTCCGGCCCTCTATGATACATTCTCTGATTCATCTTTTCGATATTTTCTTTCCAATTCTCAGGATTGTTGCAAAAACCTGCTATTCCACACATCGTCTCAACCCCCACTCTCTGCATACTGCACAAAATGATTCCCTACAGATAATACCATAATTTTTTTCCAATTCCTAGAGCGTGTAGAAAAAATAGCGTATTCCGGATGGCCTAATATGTTTCAACATAACATTCCCTGTGTGTATAGTCCATGAACACAATTCTGACCGCTTCACTGTCCCGAAGCACTTCATTGGGCACTGTAATATGAAAACCGCATTGTTTCAAGGATTCATTTTTGAAAACATCTGATACATCTTCCCGGTCCATTTTCTCCGCCGTGTAATAGTTTTTTTCATCTATGACTGCCACAATATCATCCCACACCGTATTATAGGAGGGATTGAAAGACCAGCCTGACAAATAGGTACTCTCGCCGTCATCTTCCACAATATCCCCATCGGCAATACCATGTCCCCAGTCCACAAGTGCCTGAACCTGTGATTGTGCTTCATCCAACAAATCATTCCAAAACAGATAATTCCTTCCTATATGCTCCTTCCTAAATCCATACTGTTCATACAAAGCAATCCAGCTCTCAGACGTATCTGGTACAATGTAATTCCCTGCCGGATCAATCTTCTCCGGAAAATAGAATCTGTAATTCTTATAGCTCTGTGTCCACACCCATAGCGTATATGGCTTATCATCCGCAAGCACATTGTATTCATCAGGCGGTAGCAGCGTTCCGCCCAGATAATAGATATAGATCTGATCCCCTTCCCCTATATAAGTCGTCCGGTCAGCGACATTTCCGGGCAGTTCCTTCTCAATATAATCCAACGCATCCACAAAAGGATAATTAAACAAGTCAACCGTTTGTTTGCTCCCTATATAGCTGTTAAAATAATGCACTATAAATGATGAAAACAGTACGATATAAACAGCTGCCACCGCTCCCCAAAAAATCCCCGCCCTAATCTGCAAAAACTTCTTTACGACATTATATATGACAAGAATTCCATCCGTCCCAAACAATAAATATGCAAAAAAAACACTATTTACGCGATATACTGTAGGACCTCCGTCAGCAAGAAAAATACCTGTCAGATAGATACTGAGCGCCCACAATACAATAACGGTATAGTTACTCATAATTCTATTTTTGCACGAACATACACCCTGGTGTACACTGTGTACTATCCCCACGATAATAAATGGTATCGAAAGAAAATACATGTTTCCATATTCAGGTATACTGTTAAATGGCACATTGTCATAAAAAAGTGTCATCCTGAAAAATTCGCCCAGATTTTTTCTAACAATATCAAACGACATGTCGTCGCTCCTGTACCTGTAAAGCCTGGGAATCGTAAATATTCCAATCTCCACTTCTTCCAATCCAGCAATATTAATATAATGAAACAAGAGTAGCGGAAACGCAAGAATGAATAACGGCACTCCCAAAACCACTATTTGCTGAAAATTAATTTTGTTGATATATAGCAGGTATAAAACCAACAACAGAATAAAAAGAGGCATTGACATATGGCTCAGAACATAACTATAGAGTAACAGGCCACCCGCAAGACCAGCAAGAAAATAATCCCAATATTTACCACTGTCTACAGCCCTGATCAGCAAACAGATAAACATTGCACTCATTCCCAGCATGAGATTGCAGTCCAGTCCAATCCTGGAAAGCAACAGAAATACTGGAGATACAGTATAAAGCATCCCCACAAACAGATTGATATACTTATTCTTCCATATACGGTCTGCAACACAAACAGAAAAAAACAAAGTGACAAATGAAAAAATGATAGCCGGGATCCTTAATACAGCCGCCGAAATTCCAAAAAAATATACAAATGGAGCGCACAAATACGCATATAACGCACTTTGTCCTCCGCTAAAATTGATCAGATAGACTGGAAAACTGTTAAGATACCTGTCTGTACCAAAGTTTGACAGACACCATGCATCATATCCCATTCCCATTTCATCCACATTAATTCCGCATGGTATCTGCCCTATGCGAAAACAATGTATAAAAATCATTGTGACAATAATAACTGCCCAACAATAAATTTCTTTATTCTTTACATTTTTCATGACGCACTCCTTTGTATCTTTGTAAGTACTCCTTTATAGTATATCCTTTTAAAGCATACTTTACAAGTCCATAAATCTAATGCCATTCCAGTATGTGTTCAAAAATCAGTAAAACATTGACATCGATTTCTGTGATTGTTAGAATATAGGTTAGGGATACCGAAATATAACTACACGATATCAAGATTATCGCATCCAGGGGAGGATTTCACATGTATCATTGTCATATAAACTTCTTTTTTCTTGGCAGTAAGCGCAAGCTGTTTCAGATAATCGAGAACATAGCTCCGCTTGAGCACTTCGCACATGAATTTTTTGAGAGTAAGATACCTTATGAAACAATGATCTCAAAGGCCGATGTTATCATAGCTGACCTGCATGACATGGATATTGCTGCGACAATGCAGACACTGCTCGCAAGCAAAAGACAGGATGCAGACCTCATCGTGCTGGCAGACAAGGAACATCTTGCCACTTTGACCAGTATGACTGACTACCTGTCCGCAATTCACGATATCTGGACGCTGCCGCTGTCCAATGCAGAATTAAAATTTCACTTTGCAAAATGGCAGCAAAATTATAAAATGCGCAAGGACTGCTGGCAGACAAGCCAATACCTCGAATCTACAATCAACAGCATTCCGTCTCTCATCTGGTACAAGACCAAAGATGGCATCCACGAAAAAGTAAACGACAGCTTTTGCCAGACAGTCAACAAGACAAAAGCTCAGGTGGAGGGACGGGGCCACGCCTACATATGGGATGTCGAACACGACGACCCTGCCTGCATTGAATCAGAGCACGAAGTCATGCAGCAGAAAAAAACCTGTATTTCCGAAGAGATCGTACAGACAAAATCCGGGGAAAAAGTGCTCACTACATACAAATCCCCGCTGTATGATCTGGATGGAAGCGTCATGGGAACCGTGGGAGTCGGCATCGATATCACCAAGGAAAATGACTATAAGCAGCAGCTCATCGCCAAGACAAAGACACTGGAAACACTGTTTACCACAATGGATTGTGGTGTCCTGTGCCACTCTGTTGACGGTTCCAAAATCATCAGCGTCAACGGTGCTGCTCTCAAAATCCTAGGATACGAAACACAGGAGGAGATGATCAAATCTGGATTTGACCTGATTGCATCATCCGTTGTGGAGGAGGACAAAGCCCCTCTTCGAAAGAGTATTCTGTCGCTGCAAAAGGAGGGCGACAGTGTCAATGTCGCATACCGGGTGCATCACAATAACGGTAATCTGCTGCACATTATGGGAAACATTAAGCTCATACAGGAAAACGGAGAATTATTCTACCAGCGTTTTCTTTTGGACTGCACGACGCAGCGGCTGCGCGAGGAAGCGGAGCGAAAGGAAAACGAAAGACGCCAGATGGAATTAATTCATGCACTGAGCATCGATTACAATCTTGTATGTTACTTTGACCTGGATACAGGCGTCGGAAATGCCCTCCGAATCAGTGAATGCAAATATCACATATTAGACGAACTCTTTGCAGGTGAGCTGTCTCTGGAAGAAGATCTTGGACATTATATCAATAAATGCGTCTATGAGGAAGACCGGGAAATGTTGCGGCAAGCCCTCTCCCGCGAGATTTTGATGCAGAGACTTGCCGAAAAGAAAATGTACTCCGTAAACTACAGAACGATCTGCAACAATGAGATGCGTTATTTTCAGATGAAAGCGGTCTGTGCCGGGGATTGGAGTGAGCACTGCGGTATTGTCCTTGGATTCCACAGCATCGACGAGGAAACCCGCAGCGAGATGGAAAAGAATACAATTCTGGAGGATGCGCTGATACAAGCAAACCGCGCCAACAAAGCCAAAAGTGTATTTCTCTCCAATATGTCACATGATATTCGGACTCCGATGAACGCCATTATTGGCTTCACGACACTCGCCCTGGGACGACTCGAACACACTGATCAGGTGGAGGGATACCTCAAAAAGATCATGACCTCTGGCAATCATCTGTTGAATCTGATCAACAATGTTCTCGATATGAGCCATATTGAGAGCGGTAAGATGCAGCTGTCAGAACAACTCTGCAGCCTTCCGGAAATCCTGCACGGACTGCGCAATATTATACAGGCAGACATCCATTCCAAGCAGCTCGAACTGTACATGGATGCCATCGATGTACAGAACGAAAATATCTATTGCGACAGGCTTCGGCTGAATCAAGTGCTGTTAAACCTGCTCAATAATGCCATCAAGTACACGACGGCCGGCGGAATTGTCAGCATCAAAGTCACAGAAAAAGCTGCCGCACAGGAAGGATATGCCAACTATGAATTTCAGGTTAAGGATACTGGCATTGGCATGAGTGAAGAATTTGTCGCCCACATTTTCGAACCGTTTGAGCGGGAGCGCAACTCCACCATCAGCGGTATTCAGGGAACGGGCCTTGGCATGGCTATCACCAGAAATATTGTGACGATGATGAACGGTACGATCAGCGTGACCAGCAAGCAGAATGTCGGATCAGAGTTTACGGTCTCCTTCACCTTCCGAACCAGCTCGGAGGCCAAAGAGTCACCGCTGATTCCCAAGTTGCAGGGATGCCGGGCTCTTGTCGTGGACGATGATTTCAATACCTGCGACAGCGTTTCCTATATGCTGCAGCAAATCGGAATGCGCGCAGAGTGGACATTGTCCGGGAAAGAGGCTGTCCTTCGCACCCATCAGGCTGTTACGCGCAAGGATTACTACTCTGTCTATATTGTCGACTGGCTGCTGCCCGACATGAACGGCATCGAAGTCGCCCGCAGAATTCAAAAGGAGACAGGCGGCAATGTACCGATCATTGTCCTGACTGCCTACAATTGGGAAGATATCGAGGAGGAGGCAAAGGAGGCCGGCATCACCGCATTCTGCAGCAAACCAATCTTCCTCTCAGAGCTCCGCGAATGCCTGCATTGTATTACAAACACTGAGGACAATCAGGAATCTGATGCAGACAGGAAAGAGAAGCCTTTTCATGCAGAGCGCATTCTGCTGGTGGAAGACAATGAGCTCAATCAGGAAATTGCCGCGGAAATCCTGCAGGAGGCAGGATTTACTGTGGAGATTGCCTGCAACGGCCAGATTGCTATTGACAAACTGAAATCTACTGCGCCCGGATACTTCCAGGTCATCCTGATGGATGTGCAGATGCCTGTTATGAATGGCTATGAGGCAACCCAGGCAATCCGCAAGCTCGAGAACACACAGCTTGCATCGATCCCGATCCTTGCAATGACTGCCAACGCATTTGAGGAAGACAAACAGGAAGCCTTGCGCAGCGGCATGAACGGCCATATTGCCAAACCGATCAATATTGACAGCCTAATGAATGCGTTAAAGCGTATTTTAAAATAAAAAGAGCGCAATTGCGCTCTTTTTATTATTTTGTTTCTTCCTGACCGTTCCTTTCATCTGTACGCTTCTGGCACCTCTGTCTTCTGCGCGCAGCTGCTTTCCTAATCATAGCAAGCAATAGAAACGCCACAACTGCCGCAGCTGCTGCACAGACAATAACGAACACCAGATTAGAGGTATGCTCCACGATACAGAAAGACTCCTGCGTTCCAGTCATACAAACCTGTATGTACTGTCCCCTGTTCTTACCTTCTAATTCTGTCCATCTACCGTCCGTGTAACCATAAACTGTCGCATCCTCATAAGGATTCAATAGTCTCAGTGCGAAAGTAACATTCTCCTCAATACCACTGTTTTCCAGCGTTACCTCATATACCACACTCTGTTTACCGACCGCTTCCTCCGGTGGAGTGCTATCGCTGATTCTTACCTTTAACACAGTATCTTCTGTAAAAATATCCTCAATCAGTGCGTAAGGCCTCCTCCACTGTCCTTCGTCCACATTGTCTGTCTCTCCACTGCTCTGCACGACTGTCACGTTGTCTTTGTATTCTCCCTCAACCACAAAGATACCGCCCATTCTCTCCTCCGATACATCGGGCCATACTCCATAGTATCCCTCTTTCTCCGGAATTTGTGGGTAGTTCAGGCAATTCAGTTTTGCGCCATATTTCACTTCCTCAGAGCCCAGGTATGTGTCATCTATCCTGTAGATAACTTTCAGATGACGAAACTGTTCCGGAAGCTGCTCCACTGCCAGCAGTTCATCGTAGGCGATCGGTTCTGCCACGCCAATATAGCTGATATTGTCAATGCCATGGATGTCTTCACCGACATAATAATTACCAACAACTTTGGCTGAATCTGTCTCCTCGGACGCATCACCAGCGCCAGCATTACTCTTGTCATACTCGGAAATATCCCCGGACAGGTGTCCTGACACCTGTCCTGCGATCGCGCCTGCCCTGCCGTTTACAGACCGCACATCCGCCATGGAATAACAGTTTTTCAGCGTATCTGCATAACCGGCAATGCCGCCTACGTTTCTGTTTCCGCCAACAAAGCACAGTGAATAGCATCCACTGATAATCGTGAGGGATTCCCCACAGATACCACCTACATAGTCTCCCTCTGTGCTTTCCACACTTCCATAGCTCTCCGATGCCATGATAATACCGCGGTCCATATATCCGCAGATGCCGCCTGCACCATTTTTCTTGGCAGTAATATAGCCTTCGTTGACGCTGTCTGTGATCAGGCATTTCATGATAAAGCGCCTGCCCAGCTCATACTCAATGGAGCCTGCTGCGTTGTCCCGCAGGTCTTCATCATCAATTGCCATAGAACCTGCAATCCCACCTACATTGTTATCACCCTTTACGATGCCTTTATTATTGCACGACTCTGCTCTGCCTGTCGTGATACAGTCAGGATCCGCATCGTCAACATCTGTGTAAAAAGCCTCAAGTTCCAGCTTTTGGACATCTGAGAAGCGATCGGCCAGAAGATTAAATATCACGTTAATCTGATCATTCACTGCCCTCAAATCCGCATTTACCACATCGGAATAATTGGACGCATCATCGCTCAATGCTTTTAAGCTGTTGCTAATCGCCTCCAGGTGGTTATGGAGATTGATCCTGTTGTAGTCATACTCTGCCCCAAGTTTGGTAAAATCAATATTGGGCTGCGCGTTCACATAATCGACAATATCCCTTGATCGCCTTGTCGCAGACTTTACAGAATCAAGTGCACTCTTTAAATGATCTGACATATTGCCGAGGTCTCTGTTCACTGCTTTAAGGGTGTCCGCTGCCTGCCCGCCGTAGATGTCTGCAAGGATTTCTGTGTTTTCCATTATGGTGGCAATCGCAGATAACATTTTCTGTAACTCTTCTGCACTGACTGTACTGTTGCTGTTGATTTCGTCTGCCACACCTTGCACTTCGCGAATCGCATACTCTATCTCGGACTTTGCATTATCGACAGCGCCCGCTTTTGTTGTTATTTTTCGAAACTGAATGAAGACCTTATATTCCTCATCTTCTGACACCTGGAACGAATAAGAATTTCCGCTGGCTGCAGACATTCGGGAACCGTTTAAAGTTACGGAGTCTACGGTATATCCGCCTGATGGCCCAGCAGTGATTGTCACACTGTCCTTCCCCCCGTTGATCAGACAGCTTGCACTTCCTGACAGGTTGGACTCTATTTTGATCGTGGGAGGATTTGCTCTTATACCTGGATCAACACTCATGGCCGGAGTGCTGATCTGTTCCGGTGCCAGACTTACTGCCGACGTGTTGAGACTTTGAACCACAATTCCATTCCCGGGCCCAAAATACGCTTCAACCCACACATTTTCTGCCGGCATTGTAAAGGTGTATTCTGTGCCGGATACTCTGGAAATCTCCACCTCCGCGCTGTTTGTCACCTTTTTTACGCAGATATCAGATAATTGATAATCCCCCTGTGAGTCATCTGCCGCCGCTGTGATAGTCACGGTCTCCCCCGCATTAGGATTGTACTTGTCAGAGGTAACATATCCTCCGACAGTATGAAGAAGCGTGATTCTCCTGTTCTTTGACACATCGTAGGGATCGTTGCCGATATCGGTCATTTTTCCCAGGTCATCCGAGACATCCTTCAACGCTTCCGTGGCATTGTGAAAACAATTCTCTGCAATCTCAAGGTCTGTCAGCACCTCTGGTGTCATATTCATCACATGGTCAAGACGGTCTGTCATTGACTGCATCTGATCCAGATTGTCATCCACAAAGTCGCCAAGCTGTTCCGCAAGCGCGTCGGCTGCATCCACCGCACCGTCACTGTAGGATGTCAGTATATCAAAATCCCGTTTCACGCTGTCCTTTGTCGCCTGCATGTCATTTATGGTCTTGTCAATCAGGTCATGCAGCTTATCGACAGCGCTTCTGATGGACTCCGCCTCGTTGATCTCGATAAAGGGCTCCATCTGTCCCACGATACCGCCGACATCCTTACGCCCGTACACGGTGCCATTATTCGTACTATATGATACAACGCCTGACTGACGACCTGCGATTCCGCCAATATTGTAGCCTGTGTGCTCATATCCGACTGTTCCCGAATTCGTACACCGCACAATCAGACCGTCCGAATATCCCGCGATTCCGCCTGTGTCAACACCACTGTATAACTCACTGTCCCCATCATCGGCCAGACTTTCGAGGATTCCCATGCCCGTTCCCATCTCGTCATCCTCCTCAACCCAGGCGCTGTTGTCATTGATTCCAGCGCGGTTTGCGCAGTAATTCACTGTACCATGGTTAACGCCGACAATTCCTCCCGTTTCGTAATACCCTGTGATCCTTCCTTTCACAGAACATCCTGTTATGACGCCCGTGTCACCGTTTATCCCTGCAATGCCGCCGACGGTGTCACGCCCGCTCACCGTTCCCTGAAAGGTACAGTTTTTTATTGTGCCGTAATTCACGCCGCAGATACTTCCAATGCATTCCTTTTGGCTTTCAGACTCAATATTGCCCTTTAGTGTCAGGTTTTGTATCAAACCCTGATTTTCCACATAGCGGAACAGCCCTACCACATATCCGTCCCCCATGTAGTCAAAGCCTGAAATCGTGTGTCCTACGCCGTCAAAGGTTCCGTTAAACACTGGAATCACACAGATTTGTGTCCCTGTGAGGTCTATATCTGCCTTGAGGCTTACATACTTATTTTCCGACCAGGAATCAAGATAACATTTTGACGCAAACTCCGCAAATTCCTCCGCTGTTCTGATATCAATACGCTCATATTTTATCTCGCTTTCCTCATTTGTCGTATTCTCTGCCGCGCGGATGCTCTGCAAAGGAATCATGCCAGTCAACACTGCTGTGGCCAGCATGAACGCAAACAGCCGGCTATGTATTTTACGCATCCTCTTCACCCCCTTCCTTCTGCATCAATTCCTTCAAATCACTTCCATCATCCTCACGCTGTTCCAGCCTGCCCATATTGACAAACAGACTTGCATCGCCGCGCACCAGACCATGTACTTCACCGATGATAGTACCATTAATCTGTCCCTGTATGATACCGTCGACGCGCATCAGACCGCTGGCACGCTCCAGCTTCAGCGGAATTGACACTGCAAAGGAAGTCCGGTCAATAATCTTCTCGCCCAGCAGAAGAATCTGCGGCAGCACAAACATAACTGTAACAATCGAGAGGATCGTACCTCTTCCAAGACACTGTCCGATACCGCACACTGCGCCGTCGGAGGACATCTGCCCGATAAAAATTCCTGCAAGTGCAAGCATTGTGCCAGATGTGACGATTGTCGGAAAGGCAAAGTTCATCGTCTCAATAATCGCATCCTTCTTTGGCATTTTATCCTTCATCTCCAGGAATCGGCCTGAAATAACAATCGCATAGTCGATATTCGCACCCATCTGAATGGAAGACACGATCATGGCACTCAGGAAGAATACATTCTTCTGCTCCACAGAAGGGAAGGAGAAGTTCACCCATATAACCCCCTGAATCACCGCGATCAGAAGCACTGGCATACCCGCCGACATAAATGTAAATAGCAGAACGATAAGCACCGCGAGGATGGAAACCACATTGACGACTGTGTTGTCTCTCTGAAAAGTCTTGTAAAGGTCATATTGGCTGGTCGACTCCCCGGGCACCAGCACTTCTGTCTGGTCGTAATACTTGCCCGCAATCTCATGCATCTCATCCAAAAAAGCAAATGTCTCATCGCCCTCTTCCGGAAGTGTCAGATAGATCAGCATACGACTGTATGATTTGCCCTGCAGCTGGTCAAGTGCAATCTGCATCTTGGTGTGCGCATCCTCCAATGTCTCCATCAGGTCATCATCCAGGGTGACATACCCTTCATCCACCTCCTCGTAGAGGAACATAAACATATCAATCAGCGGAACACTGTAGTTGGAAAATCCGTTTACAATCTTGGCATAGTTTTCGTCGTTTACCGCATATGCCATATACAGCAGCTCCGCCACCTCATAGTCGAGCTCCAATAACTCCGAAAAGTCCCTGGCTGTCAGCCTGTCGGTCAGCATATAGCCATCCATCGCTTCCGTGTTGGCAAGTCCCTGCGAGTGGTCTACCTCCGGTCTGGCGTCCAGCTCATTCAGGAGTTTTCGCTCCGTTTCATAATTTCCAGCTGGAACCACAAGTGCCACAAAATTTTCAGCGCCAAAGCTCTCCTCAATCATCTCGTCAACCACCATGGCATCGCTCTGCACAGGCGTTTCAAGTTGTGTGTAACCATATACATAAGGACAATGGGATTGAATGATGTATGCACCGACCAACACCACGACAAACACTGGCGGTATGATGTATCGTGTCTTGTATGCAAACTTTCCGACAAACGGAATATCTGGGATAAAGCTCTTGTGCCTGGTCTTATCCATCGCCTTGCCAAAGAGCATGAGCAGCCCTGGCATCAATAAAAATACAGCAAGCAGACTCAGCAAAATCGCCCTGATCAGACAAAATGCCATGTCCCGGCCAATCCCAAACTGCATGAACATCATCGCGACCAGACCGCCTACTGTGGTAAGCGAACTGGATGAAATCTCAGGAATTGCTTTGCTCAATGCCACAATATCGGCCTCCCTGATGCCAAGCGTCTGATGCTCCTCCTTATATCGATTACAGAAGATAACTGCATAGTCAACAGACAACGCAAGCTGTAGTACGATTGTAACCGAATCTGAGACGAAGGAAATCGTGCCCATCAGGAAATTTGTTCCTTTCGTAATCAGCGCTGCCGAGCAAAATGTAAGAAGTAATACTGGCACTTCCGCCCATGTCTGAGAAGTAAACAGCAGTACAGAGACGACAACAATAGCGACGAGCACACTGATTACAGACATTTCCTTCGCCAGCTGTTCTGCCGATGCATCACCCATGGAAGTAGACACATAGGTATCATATCCATCGAGCATCGCCCGGACTTCATCAAGTGCCTCCAGTGCTCTGTCATCCGTCTCCTCATAGCCAAATGTGATGCGATACAGTGCCGAGAAATTGTTATAATGACTCTTTGTGTTATCAAAGTCAAGCATAATAATACTGTCAAGTTCCTGAAGCTCCCCATAGATTTTGTCCGCCTCGTCATATGGAATGTTCGTCACCATAACCTTGGCTGTGCCGTAGGTGATAAATTGCTCCTCCATGCGGTCAAGTCCCCGACTTGTCTCCGTCGTGTCCGGTAGATATGCCGAAAGTGCATTTTCTACTGCTACCCAGTTCATTGATACCACAGAAAAGATCAATGCGATTCCAAACAGCAGAAAAAACAGGTTGCGCCTGTCAACGATAAAGGTGGCGACTTTAATCATAAATCCGCCATCCTCACCGCCTTTCTTTGGTTGTTCATCCATTTTCATCCTCTCCTTTTCCATATCCTTGTCATGTGTAGTATATTACATCTCTTTCCATTTTTCAATAATGACCTGTGGTCATTTTTATTATTTTATATTTTCTTTAGATTCGCCACAAAAAAAGTAACTGTCCAGAACAGATCTGAATCGTTACTTTTTTGCATTTTCTATATTCTGTTCAGATACGCTTCCCACTCTGGGTTCACCTGGTCAGGAGCCAGCTTTTCCGCGATCTCGTGGGCCTTCTCCCGCATCTTTTGTTCAAAATCTTTATCCTCTAAAATCCTGCGAAATGCATCGGCGAGTGCAAAGGCATCCCCAACTGGCACGAGCAATCCATTCACGCCGTTCTCGATCAAAGCCGCCGGTCCACCACAGGGACAATCCGTCGCGACAACAGGGATCCCGAGAGCCATCGCCTCCATAATCGCGTTGGGCATCCCCTCTGTATTGGAAGTCAGTGCAAAAATTCTTGCCTTACAGATGCGGTCTGCGATGTCACTTACACTTCCTGGAAGCGCAATTCTGTCACCCAGGCCTTTTACCTCGACAAGTACCTCCAGTGTTGTCCTGAGTTCCCCCTCCCCATAGATCACAAGTTTCATGGTCGGATACTCCTCCGCTATCTTGGCAAAGGCATGAATCAGCATCGCATGGTTTTTGTTCTCGTCAAGCCTGCCCGCTGCAACAATCAAATCCTCCCGCTCCGCACTCATTGTTCTGTCCAAAAACTGTGGGCTTAGGGGATTGGGCAGGATTGCACTCTTATTCCTGACTGCTTTGGGAAAAAATGCGCGGGCTCTCTCTGTCTGGAGCACCACCCCGTCCGCAAACCGGAAGACAAGCTTCGCGATTGTCTGCATCAGCTTCCCCTCATATTCCATGGTAGGCTCTCCCCGCACGGAAACCGCCACTTTCGTCGGCAGAAATGCCGCCGTCGCCACAGCCATCAGATTATTTTTCCCGAGAAAGGACAAGACCACATCCGGCTTATACGCTTTCCAGATTTCGCGCAGTGTGCTGAAACGGACGATAAAATTTCTGATGCGCCCTCCCTGCAGCAACGCCTCATCCGGCTCTGAATAAACCCGGCGTATTTCCGGCAAAATGTCATATTCCTTTTGATTTTGATACTGGGTCACGAGAATCACATCGTATTTTCTTGCGTGAAAATACTCTGCAAGCTCCACCATAACCCGCTCAGATCCGCCTTTTTGGAGGGAACTGATAAATAAAGCGATTCTTTTCATAAATAGACCCCAAATAAATTCTCAATACATATATGTCTTATACCACTGCTGGAATACAAGAAGCGCCCATACTGTCCTGGAATAATTGCTGCCACTTCCCGCTCCCCTGTCACCGCTCTCCAGATATCCACGAACAAATTCGGAAGTGTACTTTGGGTGAAATAATCCCTGTCTTTGCAGAAAATGATCCTGTGTATGATCCAGAAGCATTTCTCTCAGCGGTCCTCTAAGCCACTGGTCCAGCGGCACGCCAAACCCTGTCTTTGGTCTGTCGAGCAGTTCTCTTGGTACATACTGATAGGCCAGCTCCTTTAGTATCTTCTTTTTCACACCATTTTTATATTTCAGTGAATGCGGAATCCGAAAAGCAAATTCCATCACCGCAGTATCCAGCAGCGGACACCGCGTCTCAAGTGAATATTTCATCGATGCCCTATCCACTTTCGTGAGAATGTCACCAGGCAGATACGTGTCCATATCAAGCAGCATTCGTCTGACCTGCCAATTCTCTTCCTCATAAGAGCGCTCCCAATCATAATAGCACGGCAGCGCATCCTCCTGATCTGTCATGTGCTCTGCCACTGTCAGATAATTCCCGGATATCAGCTGTGTCTTGGCATCCTTCTCCCGATTTTTAGAAATCACTTTCAGTTTAAATGGATACCGCTCCTCAATGCCT
Organism: uncultured Lachnospiraceae bacterium; assembly: GCA_947178145.1. GTDB lineage: Bacteria > Bacillota > Clostridia > Lachnospirales > Lachnospiraceae > COE1. The sequence goes on from CAMWXE010000002.1 coordinate 23,888, forward strand.
GCCACCTGGCCGATCCAATGCGCAATTGCGCCAAGCACATCCAGCTTCTGCGCCTGTGCCACCCTTTTGTACAGATTATAGCCGCAGAAAAACTCATCTCCGCCATCCCCTGACAGCGCCACGGTCACTTGCTTCCTGGCCAGCTGGGACACCAGCATGGTCGCAATCTGCGAACTGTCCGCAAACGGTTCATCATAATAACAAGGAATACTCTCCACCAGTTCCAGCATATCCTTCTCACCGATCATCAGCGTCGTATGGTCAGTTCCCAGATAATTCGCCACGTTGTTCGCATACTCCGCCTCATTGTACTTCGGATCATCAAATCCAATGCAAAAGGTTTTTACCGGAAGATCGGAAACAGATTGCGCTACTGCGGTGACGAGCGTGGAATCATATCCACCGCTCAAAAAAGTTCCCACCGGCACGTCCGCCACCATTCTTAAGCGCACCGAGCGTTCCAGCAGTGTTCGAAACTCTGGCAAGGCGTCTGCAAGCTGTGCAGGGCCGCTCCCCTTCTCTTTGTGGTACACTGTTTTGATGTCCCAATACTGCCAGCGGTCTACACTGAGCACTGCATCCATCTTCTCCCGCCGCTTCACGCGCAGCTTTACAATCTCTCCCGGTTTGACCTGAAAAACATGCTCGAATACAGTCTCCGGCGCAGCAATGTACTTCTGATAAAGAAACCGTCCCAAAATCTGCCTGTTTATCTTCTTGTGGCCATCGCCGATATATTCCATTGCTTTCATGACTGGCTTCAGCTCCGAGCCAAACACCACACTATCCTGTTCCCGCCAATAATACAATGGCTTCTTGCCAATTCTGTCCCGGCACAAATACAGCTCGTCCTTCTTTCGGTCATAGAGGGCAATCGCAAACATTCCGTTAAAATGCTCCACACAGGCAATCCCCCACTTTAAGAAGGCCGCAAGGATCACCTCCGTATCGCAGTTTGACTGAAAAGGATACCCGCAGAGCTCCTGACGAATCTCCTGATAGTTGTAGATCTCCCCATTAAAAACGATTGAGAGCCTGCCATCCGCAGAATGCATCGGCTGGTGGCCAAGCGGGGAGAGATCCAGGATCGAAAGCCTCCGCTGCGCAAGACCCAGGATAAATCCTCCTGCAGCATCGCACAATTCCTCGCCGCTGTCATCCGGTCCCCTGTGATACATTGTATCGTTCATCGCTTTTAACTGCTCCAACACAATCCTTTTTTTCGTGATAAAACCGCAAATCCCGCACATTTCTCCTCCGATTCTGCTGTACTCAGCTGTGCCATCATGCCCATCAAGTCCAGCCTCTCCAGATGGAATATTGTTTACTCGTACAAAAATCCATCATAGTCCACTTCATTATAGAAAAACCGTATCAGTTCCAGATAATCCTCATAATTCTCCTCCGTCAGCAGTCCTTCCTCACTTGCCATATTATATAGTATAACATCACACACATCCTGGTTATAGTGCAGCGTATCACTATAATTCCAGAGATTACAAGTCAGGTCAAAGTTGTCAAAAAAGGAATACAGATGCACATTGTCATATGGAAGCAGCAATTTGATTGCCTCTTCATGTGCATCCAGCATCTTATCCAGCTCGCCCTTCTGGCGCAAATCGTCAAAATACAAAACACTGTACGGCGGAAAAAATAAATAGAACTCCGTGTCAGGATGCGCTGTTACCAGTGCCAACACATTCTGCTCCAGATTCTCCGTCAGAAGTTGTATCTCTTCCTCAGACAACTGCTGCAATGTGTCCACACGCTCTGTTCTCTGGTCCCGATACGCCTCTTTCAGACGCTGGCCATTATACTCATAACTGCCCGAATAATTTCGATAAACATCAAAATTAGTACTCTTTCCCCCAAGGCGCATATAAGTAAACACGTATTCTGTAAACTTAAAATACATATCCTTGTTCAATACATACTCAATGTCATTCAAAAGCTCATCATCGTACAGATATTCCGGCCTGTTCGAACTGTAAATGGTATCTTTGTCCACCACCAGCATCGTGGAATCCAGAGCCCGCATAACATGTGTGATATGGTCATTATGCGCAAATGCCTGCTCCAGCAGCTCGTTGATCTCACAGTAACTCGCCCCATACAGCGGAACCTTGATCGCGTGCGTGTCAAACAGTTCCCCAAACAGCGATGCCTTGAAATTGGCCGCCATAGAAGATCCTGTAATAACTGCATCGTATTCAAAATGCTTTACGATGCCATCATTCATGTATTGGTCATCGTAGAGTGGATACTCCAGTCCCTCCATTGGCGCATGATAATGAAACAGCGGGTCTACGTAAACCGTCGTCCCGGCAAAACCGAGCAGTACAACCAATATTCCAACAATTGAAATCCAAACATAAGCGCACGCACTTATCCCTTTCTTCATAAGAAGCCTCCATCAAAAACCGCCATAGATAAACTCCACCACCGTTGAAAACGATACCACAGACCAGCTAAACAGCAAAATCGTAAGAATACATTTCGCAATGCCCGGCCGGAACGTTGTAACCTTGTCCCTGACATGAAAACAAAGCAAAAAGACAATCAGCAAAAAAACAATCAGTCCAAACACCGGATACTGCCCCAGAAACTCTCCGATCACAGGAAACCTGTCTTTTAAAAATGTGACCTCCGACAGTTCAAAGCAGGCCAGCAGCGATCCGCCGATAGTCAAATCTTCCATTTTTATAATTTTCTGTATCATCTCCCACGCATGTGAAACGGACTCTGCACGAAAGAAAATCCATGCCATATTGACAAAGCTAAATGTCACGAACCATCGAATTACGACATGCAGCTTTTCCCACTGCCGCTCAAACGCCTTATTCAGACACTGACCAATCCCGTGCAGTCCTCCCCAAAACACATAGTTCCACGCAGCGCCATGCCACAGGCCGCTGACCAGAAATACAATCATTGTGTTCAGATAGGTCCTGACGGTTCCCTTCCTGCTTCCTCCCAGCGGAAAATATAAATACTCCCGCAGAAAGCTTGTCAACGATATGTGCCATCGCTTCCAGAATTCGATGACAGAGACAGCCTGATACGGCGAATCAAAATTATCCGGAAGTGTCAAATTCAGCATCTTCGAAATTCCCAATGCCATATGACTGTATCCGCTGAAATCAAAATAAATCTGAAAGGTAAAGCAAAGCGACACTACCAGCGCTTCCATTGCTGTCAGATTCGCAACTGGCAACTCATATCCCCAGCTCACCGCTTTCGACAGCACATCCGCCAAAAGTACCTTCCTTGCCAATCCTGTTGCAAACAGCCATAAACCATAAGCAAGATTATCCATATTGGCTTTTCTGTTCTCCGGGTCGTTCATCTGCGGAACCAAATCCTCATATTTTGTGATTGGCCCCTGAACCAATTTGGGAAAATAGCTGATATAAAAAAGATAATCCACAAGGGAGACTCGTGAAATCTTTCCCCGGTACAAATCCACCAAAAAAGCAATTTGCTGAAATGTAATAAAACTGATTCCTGCCGGAAGCAAAATCTCTCTGAGAGAAAAGGAGGCGTGCAAATATCGATTCACATTCTGCACCAGAAAATATGCATATTTAAAATACCCCAGTACTGCAATCTGTACCCCAACGCCAACACCCAGAAACACCTTGGAAACAATGCTGCCGTGATCACATTTTCTCAATGGAATTCCCAATATCCACGTAATCAACGCGCCAGACACTAGGAATGTCACTGCGTACCGATCGCCAAATCCCACAAAGAACAGCGAGATGGCAATCAGCCAAAACTTTGATAAAGAATACTTTTGCACGCGATTTAGAATGAAATATATCAGCACTGTAACAGGCAAAAAACACAGTGTAAAAATATAAGAGTTAAAAATCATCGTGTCGTTTATCCTCACTTTTTCCTATGACTATTTTAATTGATAAATCTGTTTCTCCAAAAACCAGTCCCGATACTCCCCAAAATCCTTGCACTCCCCATCCACGCTGTCCACAATTTCCTCATATTTCTCCTGAATCAGCTTCTGATAATTCTCAAAATTGTCGTACCCTTTCTTCGTCCATGCAAAGGGATGTGTTAAGATTTGCACCTTATCATGCCCAAAGATATTGTTCCTGTCGGGATATCCGTAGCGCCAGATATGATTGGCATCCGACATATATTTTATGTTTAATACCATATCCTCCGATACCTTTTCCGCAAAGGTAAAGAATTCATCCTGATAGGCATTGATAATCCCAGGAAGCTTGATATTCTCGCGCAGCACATCGCGGGATGGTCTGTGGATTGAAAACTTGTTAATCTCAAATCCAAGCATCTCACTCAGCATATGCATTTCTTTGATAATCTGTTTGCGAATCAATTCCATATCTGTCATGCCATTCAGCGCAAAGTGAAGACCGATATTTTCCCCCCGCTCATGCATATCCCGCACCATACTGAGATTTCTTCTGGAAAGGATATTGTACGAATTGTTGGTCCACTGGAAAAAGAAGGTTGAAGTAAAATCCATACTGCTCTCTACCTTCGCCAAATCATACGCCCTGCTCACACTGTACTCCACGTCATGACGCATCAAGATAAACTGTTCCCGTCCAAGCGCCTCCTCGTAGGAAGATACATAATTTCCGGTCGATTGAATCAAACGAATGATCTCCCTGTAATCTTCAAAGGAAAACATCCCCTATCCCCTCCTTCTGCATATTTTCTCTAGGTATTGTTTCCATTGCACATACACCGCCTGCGCATTTGCAATCTCGGCAATCCTGCCTGCCTCCGCAGCCATTTTTTCAGCCTCCTCAGGATGCTCAATCAGGTAACAGATTCCTTCTGCAAGCGCCTGCGGATTCTTAATCGGAACTAACAGCCCATTCTTTCCATGGCTCATAATCGTAGCCGGTCCTCCACAAGGGCAGTCTGTGGCGACAACTGGCAGCCGCAGTGCCATCGCCTCCATAAGCGCATTGGGCAGCCCTTCCCAGTCTGAGGAAAAGGCATAAACCGCAGCATGTTTCATCTCCTTCTCCAACCGATCGCTGCCCCCCATCAATTTCACGTAATCACCGGCATGATTTTCCTCGATTTTTCGTTCCAGGATTTCTTTTGTCCCATCCAGTGTATCATGTCCATATATTTTCAGGCAATAGTCCGGATGTTTCCTGTGAACCAGCTCAAATGCATCCAGCAGCATTGCCTGATTCTTAAAGTCCACCAGCCGCCCTGACTGTACGACAACTTTCTCTCGTTGCGCCGGAGCCGGCTCATCGATATATTTCTGGTGAATGGGATTCAGGATCACGACAGACTTCGCGTGCGTGTACGCCGGGAAAAAATCGCGCTGTCCATTTGTCTGAAACACGAATCCTGCCGCCTGTGGAAACAGATACTTAATCAGCAGTTGATCCATCCGGGAATCATAGTGTCCCACCGGATCGGTTCTGACACAGACGCACACCGGACATCCGGTTCCTCTCGCCGCAAACAGTCCCCGATAGATTGCCTTCCGCGCAAACGCCACCAGAACATCCGGCTGCTCCTTCTTGATAAAATTCCGCAAGTTCTTAACCCTTTTTATGATTTTATAAATGCGCCCTTTCTTCTCATCCTCTGGTGCTAGTCCAACATGAATCCTTCTGACTCCATCATCCAGTGAGAATTCCTCTTCCCCCTGCCATTCTGTGGCAACCAAAACGTCATAGCCCTCCCTGGCAAACTGGTTAGACAGATTGCTGACTACCCGCTCCGCTCCGCCATGCTCCAAACAGTTCAAATGAAATGCTATTTTCATGTAAAAATATCCCCCTTTTTTATTGCAAAATCACACTCATATTCGTCTATCAAGAGGGAACCATCCACCGTTCTGACCACCAGCCTGTCGTCAAAAATATCTGCGACTTCGCCACATGCACAGGCTGAAAAATCGATCATCTCATCAAAAGGATGCGCTCTCCAGATCGTAACCTTTTTCGATCCAATCATGGCATAAGCGCCCGGAAAAGGTGCCGCGACACCGCGAATCAGATTATAAATATTTCTGGTCCTGTCCTGAAAATCAATTTTGCCGTCTGCTGCTGTCCTTTTGGGATACCAGGAGTCAAAATCTTTCGAGTCTGTCTTAACCGCGACAGTTCCTGTCTGATATGCCTCCAACAATTTTCGAATCAGATTCTTGGCACAGATCATATTTTTGTACTGTGCTGTTCTGATATCGTCATGCTCTGTGATCGAAAACATCTCCTTCGCAAAGACATTCGGGCTGTCAGCCTTCTCATCGTAACGAAACAGATTGAGGTTAAAGCGCGTATCCCCCTGAATAATCGACCAATTCAGCGGTGACCGCCCCCGTCCAAAAGGAAGATAGCCGCAATTGCCATGAAAGCCGAAAATGCCATAGGCAAATGCATCCAGGACAGATCCTGGCATAAGGCGCTGCCATCCCATCGAAATTCCAATCTCAAACTGGTTCTCCTGTATCAATTCCTGTGTCTTTTCGTCTGTGAGGAAATAACTATCCGCCATGTGAACAGGAATTCCATATTTCTGTGTCAGTCCATCAAGGCCCTTATACCCGGAAACCTGATTGCGGTTTACAACTTCCTCGCTGATTGTGATCACCAAATCCACACTGCAAATCGTATTATGGATAAATTCTACGATATTCTCTGTCGTGTCCTTTACCCCAAATACCACTACTTTATACTTCATGAGCCCTCTCCATTCTTTCTTAATTTTGCGCCCTCTATCAGCATAATAAGCCCCGACTGATAGAAAAATGCCGTGTTGTACAGCATATAGCGCATCTGGCAATAAATCGTAGCTGATGTAAACACCACGTTTGCAGCAATCGCTGTCAATACAACGATTGCAAACGGCAGAACAGAACACTCCACCACCCGATTGGACTTCTTCCACGCAAGTAAGAGGAGCAATGCGATATACGCCATATATATCAAAAGTGCGATCCAGTTTAAGATACGGTGTACTTTTAGCACTGTCGTAATCAATCCGTGAATCACATTGCTTATGAAAATGCGAAACAGATCAGGCAGGCACGGTCCAAGCAGCTCCCCTGACATTTCATTAACAATCTTTTCATAGCCGCTCTCCCGCTGGTCCTCGGGTATTCCATTCTGTTGCTGGTATTCCCTGATTACTGGCATCACTGTGTCAAACTTTATTCGATCATAGGAAAGACTATAGTGATCCTCCAATCCCATCCAGCCCTCTCCCGCATACGCGATATTGTACTGATTGCCGTCTGCACGTTCCAATATCTCCAAAAAGATCGCCCTGTTTTCCTCCGAGGAAATATTTTGTGCCATATCCTTATTCGCAGCATATATTTCATTTCCAAATATAAAGCTTGAATCCCCTGTATGCGGCGCGAAAACACCGCGCACCGCATCATTGTACACGCAGTCGATCAACCGTGTGCCCGCAAATACCGCCACCGCAATGCAGACTGCACAGGGAACCGCTTTCCGAAAGCTCTTCTTACACAGGTATGCATATATGACCGCCAAAAACAGAAGACCAAGACTAATCATCATGTGCTTTCTGATCGAAATCAGGACAATGCTCCACACAACTCCTGTCATAATGCTTTTTTTGTCTCTGTCATAGACAATCCCAAGCAGGCTTATAAAGAAAAGAATCCAAAAGGAATAGGCCAGCGCCTCTGTACATATACTATTATAATAACTGTATCTTCTCTGTGCAACAAAACGGTTGAGCAAGGTAATTCCATACTCTATCACCAGCATGCACACCATCCAGAACCAGTGCAGCTGAAATCTTCTCTGCAGCTCCATCGCCAAAGCTGCAGCCGCATATCCTGCAATCAGGCACTGGACAATCACAACTGCATCCAGATACCTGTCTTTTCCCAGCATCGTCCGAAATATCCATAAAAACGTACAATACCCTGGCTCCCTGTCGCTTGTCATGTCAATATACGTGAGACCATCCGGCGTCATGATCACCCCATCGTGCCAGTACCATATCAAATAGAATACCACACTGAATACAAACAATCCCAAATATACAATTCGTCTTGTCCTCTTATCCGCTAAATCAACGTTCATTGCCATCCTCCATCTGCAGTCACTCCGTATCCAGCCGCTCTTTTATCCTAATCCCTGCTCTTTATCCTTCCTGCCGGAACGCCGACCAGCACTGCGCCCTTTTCTTCACAAGATTTGTTCAAGACCGCGTTCGCACCAATCTGCACTTCATCCGCCACCCGAATATCCCCAAAAACCTTTGCGCCGGGTCCTATATATACATGCTCCCCAATCACGGGTGCCTTATCATGATTTGCACCGATGACGACCCCCGGATGCACTCTGCAGTACCTTCCAACCTTTGCCTTCGCATTGATAATCACAGAGCCGAGATGTACCATCTCAAACCCCTCCTCCACTACATTGAGCGGAATAGAGATGCCATATCTTGTCTGTATCCGCAGCAGTTTCACAAGATACCAATACCTAGAAAGCTTCCCATTGTTCGCCGCGTACTCTGCCTTTCTCAAATATTTCATATGTTTATATAAAATCTGATACTCTGTGAGCATCACAGGCAGATTGTAGTACCACTTTTTTCCATATATTTTTTCCTCGATTTCAAGAACATGTCTTAGCTGTTCCTTTGTCTGAATCATACAGCCCCTCCGTTCCTTCCAGGCTCTTTGTCAACAATCTTCCCAAAATAGTCTTCATACCAGGAAGACAGGGCTTGCGCATCATATCCCGCCGCCGCGATCGAATCATACTGGCAGCTCCGATCATAACCTTTCTGTATGCTGACAGCCTTTTTCGCCCACACCGCAGGCGGCTCTTCGATCGAAACATATTCCAGCAGCCCCTCTGACATGATTACATCCCTGGTAATCGTGTCGGATATCAGGCTCTTCAGACCTGCTGCCTGCGCTTCAATCAGCGTCAGCGGAAGCCCTTCAAATACAGATGGAAATATTAACACATCAAAGCATGACATGAAATCCTCCGCATCCGTTCTGATTCCTGTCAGTACCACCTTGTCCGCTATCCCCAGCCGCCTTATTTCCGCCTCAATTTCGGTTCTCAGCGAACCCTCTCCCAGACAGAAAAACCGGGCACTGTCGTCCAGCTTTGCAATTTCCTTGTATATTTTCAACAGATACATATGATTCTTGGATGCGATAAAGTTTGCGATATGACCATACACCGGTCTGTCTCCCAACCCAAACTCTTCCCGGATCCTCTTTGACGCATCCGGTCTATATGCAAACTTCCGGATATTAATCGCATTGTGAATGATCTTAAAATCCTGTTTTCCAAACATCCACTGGCCCGCTTTTTCGGAACACGCAAAGCGCTCTGCCGCTGCGGCCCTCATCAACAGTTTTCCAAGTCGGTGCAGTATCCGATTGGGATCCGTCTCATTGTGCGAATGGCAGATTGTATAGGCGCCGCCCCATTTGGCCGCCAACAGCTGCGGCGTCACCAGCGCGTTGGAGGTATGTCTGATCACAATCCTGTACGAATTGTCCTTCACAATGCGATAGAGCCGGACCAGATTGTTCAGGGGGCTTCTCGTCAGCCTCGGAAGTTCATAGACCTTTCCCCCCATTTGCTGGATTGCCTCCACATAATCATTCTCTTTTCTCTTATGAATCACCATGTCAAACTGTACTTTATCGCGATCGATGTTTTCGTACAGATTCATAATGAAGTTTGGAATCCCGCCCGGATCAATCGGTCCGACAATGTGAAGCACCCTGATTGGTTCCGCCATATGCATCCTCCTTCTGTGTGCGCAAAATCGTTAATGGATACGTTTCAGCAGTTTCATCGCTGTGACTGCCATCTTTCCCAGCAGCGTATTTCCTGCATACACATTATAGTATGTGGCTTTATCCCCTCCAAATTTCAGCTTGAATTCATCAATCCCATTGGGATTGTCAAAATCAGAGATTCCACCCCAGTCGTATCGCTGCAATCCTTTCTTCTTGAAATATAAAATATCCTCCCAGTGGAGACGCTTGTTCGCGCGTCCGATCATGGACTGATCAGCACTCTCCTCGCGGAAACAGGAGGCTGAATGCAATAGTCTGGCATCGGTATGGTCACAGATATAGGAGTGAAACACAAGCATCTCTCCCTCATGCCACACTGCGGAGAACAAGACGCTGTCCGCCTCGATATACTTTTTCACTCCTGTTAGATTATATTTGGCATCAATCCCCTTTGACTGATACATACTCTCGTATAGTTGCGCAAATTGTCCCAAAAGCTTCCTATCCTTCTCAAGATCGGACTTTTGATAAAATTGAATCTCTATGCCATCCCTCTCACTCCTGCGACACTCATATCTCACATTCTTATTGACTGCCGCATGCATTTTCTCTTCTGACATCGTTAGATCATTCATACAGGTATGAAACTCCTGCCAACCCCGAAACCTGCCTTTCGTCTCCCCGACAGGGACACCGTGAACAAACAAAATATCCGCTCTCCGCTTCTGCCCCAGAAGCTCCGACAGTTTAACCGCTCCAGGATACCAGATCTGGTTCACTTGGATCAATTTCTTCCGATATGAGACATCAATCATCGCTTTCTACCTCTCTACAACAATTTATTGTGTTATCATTCCAGGCGGATTCTCCCCACTGATATAAAATGCTTCCATCTTTGCCGCCTGCCTGTGCACATCGAAATCCTTCCCGGCAATTGCTGCCCGCATGTCCTCTCTTATGAGCGCTTTTTTGCTGTTTCTCATGATTTCACTTGCCCAGCTGGCAGCCGGATCCTCGATACTCTTATACGTTACAAGCGCTGTCAGCGCCACCTCTCTTGTCACCTTATCCGAGACAAGGCAGCAAAGCCCTGATGCCTGTGCCTCCGCCACACTTCCTGGAAACCCCTCAAAGACCGACGGAAAGACAAAGTAGTCAAACGCCTGATAATACCGCTCCACATCAAAACAATTCCCGAGAAACACAACCCGGTCTGCAAGTCCTGACGCGTTGACCTTCTCCCTGATCTCTCCTTCCAGCCCGCCTTTTCCAATCAGTACGAGCGCCGCATCCTCCCTCATTTTACATAATTGGGCAAAAATGTCAATGAGATAACGGTGATTCTTCATAAACCCAAACCTGCCCACATGTCCGATAATAAACTTGTCCGCAAGACCCAGTTCTGTCCTGACTTCTTCGCGCACTGCAGGATTGAATGCAAAACGCTGCACATCAATCGCATTGGGAATCGTCCATACTTTTCCCTTTCCGATCCACTTCCGGCCATAGACTGCCTCACCTGCCTCGGCAGAACAGGTAAAGCAATAGTCTGCCCTGTACTTTAGTGGATATCGGATCACCTTTGTCACAAGACCTTTGATACCTGGGTCAACTCCCGCGCTTCTGGCATGGGCGATCGTCACTGGGACACCCGCTCTCTTCGCAATCGGAAGATAGATCGACGCAGTGCTGGTCATATGTCCGTGTACTGCCACAAACTCAGGATGTCCCCCAAAAAATCTTCGCAGCGCTCTTTGGTAGGACAAGAGATTGAACACCCGAAATCGCGGAACGCTGTATATCCGGCCGCCAAGGCGCCGTATTTCCTCACTGTACTGCCCTTCCTTGTCCGTGTGCACCAGAAAATCAAACTGAACCTGGTCTTTGTCAAGCGCCCGGTAGAGCTCCATCACCCTGCTCTCCGCACCGCCGAGATTCGTCGTGCCAAGCACATTGAGTACCCGCACCGGTTTTGTCTGCATCATACGCTTAACCCTCTCATATTCACCAGCACAAACTTGGTGACTGCCATCAGATACTCTCTCACATTCCCCAATGTACCGCGTTTCTTCGGCTGCAGCTCCAGCAGTTCTGAATACGGAATCAGTCTGTCCCTGTGCGCGGCAAAAAGTTGTTCATACCGCTCAAAATCCTTGTCATCCATTGTGTTTGCATGGACGACAAAAGTCGTATATCCCTTTTTTCCGCACTTTTTCAGGACGCTGCTCTGCCTGTACGAAATCGGATAGAACAGCATCCCCCAACGGCTGTACGGCGCATCGCCAAACCCATCAGTCATCCTGCGAAATCCCAGTTTTTTCAGTGCTTTTACCGTATTGTGGTCAAAAGAGTGCGCCGGCGCCATAAAAATATCAGTCCTGATATCATGCCTGTTCAAAATATCTCTGCCCCGCTTCAATGCCTCATACTGCTGCTCATACGCTATCCCTGCAAATTCCGAGAGACGGTTCAATGGAAAACAGCCCATCTTTTGCGTGGTATAACAATGTGTCACACCATGTTGTGCGATGCGCCAGCCTTCCTGCTCAAGTTTTTTGAGATAGTGCCAAAAATCCTCCACTGGAGCTGTCCCAGGCTCGACAATGTGGAGCTTTTTATCCTGATTATCGGGTACTACCCCCAGCAGCGGTTTCACCTGATACCGATCGCACAGTGTCTTAAACCGCATAAATTTCACCCAATCCATATCAGGGGTAATATCATCCATTCGAATACTTATTTTCATAAATTTTCCTTGTACCAGTCAATCGCAAGGGCGATTCCCTGCTCAAAATCATACTCCGGGTGATACCCCAGCAGCTCCCTTGCCTTAGAGATATCCGCATTGGAATGCTTGATATCTCCCGCACGGTCCGGCCCGAAATGAGGCTCCACTTCTTTGCCGAGGGCCCTGCACAGGTCATAATAGATGTCAATCAGGTATTCCCTGCCGCCATATGCGATGTTAAACGCCTGCCCTGCCACATCACCCGATGCCTGGCAAGCCCGCAGATTCGCCTCAATCACATTGTCGATGTACGTGAAATCTCTCGACTGCTTCCCGTCGCCGTTGATTGTCGGCACCTCTCCGTCAAGCAGCTGCCTGATAAATTTGGGAATCACCGCCGCATAGGCGCCGTTTGGGTCCTGTCTGCGCCCAAACACATTGAAATATCGCAGTCCATAGGTATCGAGATGGTAGAGCTTTTTATAGAGTTTCCCGTACTCTTCATTTGTGCGCTTTGTCAGTGCATAGGGTGATAACAAATTACCTTCCTGCCCTTCTTTCTTGGGTAAGACAGGATGGTCCCCATAGACGGACGAGCTTGACGCATAGACAAATTTCTTCACCCCGTTCTGTCTTGCCGCCTCCATCATATTCAGCGTACCCATGGTGTTATTTTGTTCGTAGAACAACGGCATCTCAATACTTCTGGGAACAGACCCCCATGCCGCCTGATTCAGGACGTAATCAACACCCTCACACGCCTTCATACAGATATCCAGGTCTTTGATGTCCCCCTTGATAAATGTGTAGTTTGGCCTGTCGAGAAACATCTTTACATTCTCTTCCCTGCCTGTCGAGAGATCATCAAGACATCTCACTTGATAGCCCATATCACTCAGCGCCTCACACAGATTCGAACCGATGAAACCAGCGCCGCCTGTCACAAGAAATACACTGTCCTTGTCAAACTTTAAATCTCTATATCCCATGCTGCAAACCATGCCTTTCCTATCCTAATTCAATATCTTATAGTCTCCAATAAAGATATCCCGCATTCATATATGCCTTCTTATCCAATATCCCCTTGAGGTCCGTCAACACCTTTTGCTTGCCGCGGTCCGCATAGAGTGCGTCCAAATCTGCCATGCCAAGCAGCTTGTACGACTCGTGTGCCACCGCGAGGATGACTGCGTCGCAATCCTTTATCTCCGTCATCGGCGTAAACTCAATTCCGTACAGGCGCTTTGCCTCGTCGGCATCCGCATTGTCATCTGTGACCTGCGCTGTGATTCCATACTCCTTTAACTCGTTGTAAATATCGATAATCTTGGTATTTCTGGTATCCGGGCAGTTCTCCTTGAACGTAAAGCCAAGAATTGCTACTTTGGCGCTCTTTACCGGAATGTCTGCCCGGATCAGATTTTTGACAAGATTTTCCGCCACGTATTTGCCCATATCATCGTTGATCCGACGCCCGGAAAGAATAATCTGCGAGTGATACCCCAGCTGCTCTGCCTTGTAAGTCAGATAATAGGGGTCCACGCCAATGCAGTGCCCGCCGACAAGTCCCGGCTGGAAATTCAGGAAATTCCACTTTGTGCCTGCTGCTGCCAGCACAGCCTTTGTGTCAATCCCCATTTTATTAAAAATGATAGAAAGTTCATTCATAAATGCAATGTTGATATCCCGCTGGCTATTCTCAATGACCTTTGCAGCCTCCGCCACTTTGATCGACTCTGCCCTGTATACACCAGCCTCGACCACAAGCTCATACACCTGCGCAACCTCGTTGAGTGTCTCCTCATCCATGCCGGAAACAATCTTTGTGATCGTCTCAAGACGGTGAACCTTGTCCCCTGGGTTGATGCGCTCTGGTGAGTAGCCAATCTTGAAATCCACACCGCACTTTAATCCAGATTCTTTCTCGAGAATCGGCACGCAGATATCCTCTGTGACACCGGGATACACGGTCGATTCAAATACGACAATCGAACCTTTGGTAAGATTCTGCCCAAGAATACGGCTTGCACCCTCAACCGGTGTCAAATCCGGCGTGTGGTCATCATTGACCGGCGTCGGAACCGCCACGATGTGGAACTTTGCCTCCCGCAGCTTTGAGGCGTCGGCCGTAAATTCCACCTTTGTGTTCTTAATCACCTCATCCCCCACCTCATTTGTGGGGTCAATGCCTGACTGATAGAGGTCAATCTTTGCCGCGTTGAGGTCAAAGCCGATGACCTGGATCTTTCTGGCAAAAGCCACCGCTATCGGCATTCCCACATAGCCAAGTCCTACCAGTGACAATTTCTCTTTTCCACTCACAATCTCCTCATATAAACTCATCTCGCATTTTCTCCTTTCCTTATCCCATGAATTTCATCCATATAGGCCTGTACCACCTGCCTGCGGTCAAATTCCTTTTCCATCTTTGTCCTTGCGTTCTTTCCCATCTGCACGCGCTCCTCGTACGGAAGTCTGATAAATTTCCTGATCGTCTCCAACAGTGCCTCTCTGTCCCTCGGCGCAAAGCCAAATCCTGTGAATCCTTCTTCAAAACCTTCCTGACATCCTGGTATCCGCGATGCCAGCACAGGTCTTCCGCTTGCAGCCGCCTCCAAAATGACGTTTGACATTCCTTCGTGATAGCTTGGCATAAGCACCGCAGATGCCTTCTGGTAATATGGCGTAATCTCTTTTTGATAATTGATATGCTCTACGATATTCTCCTTTTCATACTGCTCTATCTTATCCCTGTAATCCTCCTCGTAACTCCCGACAAGCTGAAACACCACCTCCGGATACTCTTCGTGAACCATAGACGCCGCGTAAAGCAGCTCGTCCATTCCCTTCTCTCTCATAACTCTTCCCACATAAAGAAAAATCATGCGCTCTTTCTCAGAAGGATATTCCTGAAAACAATGCCTGTCAAGATTCACCCCCGAACCAGGCACCAGCCTCGTTTTCTTTCCACGAATGTGAACATGTTCGAAAAGCTCCCTGTTTGTCCTGTTTTGAAAAAAGACGCAGTCGGCATTTTTTAATGCTGTCCTATATAAAAATATTACAATTTTGCGAACCATTCCACCGTTTTCAAAAGCAGATCCGAGTCCTGTGATATTTGCCAGATGCGGGATTTTCATGAGCCGGCAGCACATACTTCCGTAAATATTGGGCTTGATCGTGTAGGTAAGAACCACATCTGGCCTGATTTTCCGCATCAGCCTAAAATATTCCCCGCACAGTTTCATATCGCGCACAGGATTGATTCCCCGCCGGTCAATTGATGTATGGATTACATGGCTCCCTTCCCGCGCAAGCTCCGGTGCCTTTTCCTCGTCCGGAAGGCTTATATAAACCTCATATTCCTGTAAAAGCTGTCTGATCAATTCATTGCGAAAATCATACAGCCCGCTCGCGGAATTGGCAAGAATCAGTATTTTTCCCATATCATGTACTTCCTTTTGCATCAACTGTATCTACAATCATAATCTCATTGTATTTCATCATGACTTTGTCGGTCTGATAACCGCCTATCCTCACTGGATTTGCAATTCCCATCAGATTGTTTCGAATCAGTGTCATATGGTCGGCACCGCAGGCATATGCGTGGGGATATCCCCCGCCAAACCGCGGGTTTACCTCAGAAAAATAATAAACGCCGTCCTGCTCAAAAATATCAATGTCAATCTGCCCTGCAAAACCGCTTTCCACGACAAATTGCTTAATCTGTTCGAATAACTTCTCATCGATAAAGGATATCGCTTTGTCGGTCTCCCCTGCCCGCATCACAAGCTTCTTCTTCGTAAAGATGGACACGACCTCTCTGCTCATCAGGTCGATATAGACGTCAGCCCCAATTTCCTCCCCGGCCATATACTCCTGTATGATCATCTGTTCCCCGTGGGAAAACAAAAATTTCGCAGTTTCCAAGTCATCGGCTCTGGCAATCTGTATGCTTGCACTGCCCTTCATCGGCTTTACAAATACAGGAAATTGAATTTCCCCAAGCTCCAGGTCATGACAGAACTCTTTGATTGTACGATATGTTTTCGCACACGGATAGCCGTGCTCCCTCATCCAACAGTATAACTCCCACTTGTTTAGTGTCCGCTCACACAGCTCATAACTAGAGCCAATGACTGTCACCCCAAGATTTCTGAACGCCTCCTCATGCGCTGCAATCAGAGACAGCTCCGGGTCTATGAGGGACAATACGCCTGTGATCGCTTCTTTTTTACAGATATCATATATGACATCCAGATATCCGGGCTCTGTTATCCTTGGAACAATGTAATGTGCGTCGGCCTCATAGAGTGCCGGCGCATAAGGACTGCAATCCGTGCAGATCACTCTGCCATCCGCACCAAATGATTCCCTAAAATACCCAACCACCTTATCTCTTGTACCGCAGCTTAATATCAAAAGATTCATACATCTACTCCTTTTTCTGTTTCGCTTTTCTGATCTCCGCAAAATTTCCTTCGACCTGATTGGTATTCACTTCGATATCCTCGTGCACAAAGACCTTGCGGATTGTCAGGAAAAAGATTTTTACATCCATCGCAAACGTCAGGTTTCTGACATACTCCACATCCGTCGCAAACCGCCTGTCCCAGTCAAGCAAATTTCTTCCCCGCACCTGCGCAAGCCCTGTCAGTCCTGGTCTGACACTGTGTCTGAGCCTCTCCTCGTCCGTGTAATAGGGAAGATAACTGACCAGCAGCGGCCGTGGTCCGATCAGGCTCATATCGCCTTTTAAGATATTCCAGAGCTCTGGAAGCTCATCAAGGCTTGTCGTCCGCAGCACCCTTCCGAACTTTGTCAACCGTATCTCATCTGGAAGGAGCTCTCCGTCCGCTCCGCGCTCGTCCGTCATGGATCGGAACTTGCAGAGCCTGAAGATCTTCTCCTGATAGCCTGGTCTGTCCTGATGAAAGATTACCGGGGAGCCAAGTTTTACACGCACGAGCACTGCGACAACCAGCAGTACAGGGCTCAATATGATAAGTGCTGTGAGCGATATGGCAATATCCAATAATCGTTTGATATATTTCTGATACATTTCCTCAGCTCCCACTACTGTTCAAACAGTCCTCTCACGATGCCAATCACTTTATCCATATCTGCGTCTGTGTTCTTGATATCGCTTGGCAGGCACACGCCGCGATGAAAGATATCCTCACCGACACTGATTCCGTTCTCATTGTGATTGATAAAATCATACGCCGCAAAGACTGGCTGCAGATTCATTGGCTTCCAGATGGGCCGTGACTCAATGTTCTCGGCTTCGAGTGCGTCCATCACCATGTCAGGCGTCACGCTGCTTCCCTCCCTGATCGTCATACAGGACAGCCAGTTATTGGCATCGCCCTTTGGATTCAAAGGATTCATGGTAATCTCTGCAATATCTGCAAACGCTTCCTGATATCTTTGATAGATTGCCTTTTTCCGTTTCAGATGTTCATCCAAATGCATCAACTGCCCTCTTCCGATGCCGGCATCAATGTTGCTCATCCGGTAATTGTAGCCAATCTTGGAATGCTGGTAATGCCTCGCCGCATCTCTTGCCTGTGTCGAAAGCATTCTCGCTTCCTTCACAAGCGCCTCCTCCTTAGAGACGAGCATACCGCCGCCGGAGGTTGTGATAATCTTATTTCCATTAAAAGAATAGATTCCAATACGGCCAAAGGTTCCCGTATGCTTTCCGTCATAGGTAGAACCCAGCGACTCTGCTGCATCTTCCAATATCGGTACATTGTGCGCCTCGCAAATCTGCATGATCTCATCCATCTTCGCCGGTGTGCCATACAGATGCACGACAATGACCGCCTTGGGATTCGGATATTTTTCAAACGCCTTCTCTAGCGCCCTTGGCGACAGATTCCAGGTGTCAGGCTCCGCGTCGATGAATACCGGCGTCGCCTTCTCATACACAATGGGATTGCAGCTGGCAGAGAAGGTCAGGGAAGACACAAATACCACATCTCCCTGTCCCACACCGAATAGTTTTAGTCCCAGATGAATCGCCGCAGTTCCCGCGCTCAGTGCAGCTGCATAGCCACATTTTGTATACGCTGCAAGCTCTGTCTCAAAATTGTTGACGTTTGGTCCCAGGGGCGCCACCCAGTTCGTGTCAAACGCCTCCGCCACAAAGCGCTGTTCGTCCCCATGCATTGTCGGACTCGATAGATAAATTCTCTTTTTTGCACTGTTTTCCATAAGATTCCTCCTCCACTCCTGTTACTCGATCTCTTGTTCCATATCGGAACTTTTCGGCGCGTATGTCGGCACAATCTCCTGTATCAATGGCCTCACATCCTCACACTCACTCTCGACTGCCTTCTTCAGATTGTTGAGCTGCACATAGAACAGCTCCTCGTCAAACTCAATTGGCCGGCCGACATGAATCAGCTTGTTCTCCGTATCGGTAAGCCCTTCCTCGCTCATCAAAAGCTCCTCGTAAAGCTTTTCACCAGGCCTTAATCCCGTAAATTCAATCTTGATATCCTCATCCACCTTGTAGCCTGAGAGTTTTATCAGATTTTTCGCCAGATCCAGTATCTTGACAGGCTCTCCCATATCAAGGACAAAGATCTCGCCACCCCTGGCATAGACACCCGCCTGAAGCACCAGGGATACCGCCTCCGGAATCGTCATAAAATAACGGATGATATCAGGATGCGTGACTGTCACTGGCCCCCCCGCCGCAATCTGCTTCTTGAACAGCGGAATCACGCTTCCGTTGCTCCCAAGTACATTTCCGAATCGGACTGCCACAAATTCCGTATCGTAGTGGCGGTTGTATGTCTGTATGATCATCTCACAGATTCGCTTGCTCGCACCCATGATATTTGTGGGATTTACCGCCTTGTCCGTAGAAATCATAACGAATTTCTTCACACCATTTTGTACCGCTGCCTGCGCCGTCTTCCAAGTGCCAAAGACATTGTTCTTAATCGCCTCATTCGGGCTTACCTCCATCAATGGCACATGCTTATGCGCTGCCGCATGATAGATAATATCCGGATGATAATTCTGCATGATACTGTTCATGCGGTTCGTGTTTCTCACGGAAGCAATCAGCACCACCAAATCAAGTTCGGGATACTTGTGCCTTAGCTCCTGCTGTATCTCATAGGCATTGTTCTCATAAATATCAACGATGATCAGCCTTGCCGGCTTATGTCCTGCAATCTGGCGGCAAAGCTCACTCCCAATCGATCCGCCTCCGCCAGTAACCAGGATCGTCTTACCTTTGACATAATTTAAGATTGAATCCAGATCGACTTTGATCGGATCGCGTCCCAGTAAGTCCTCTACATCCACATCCCTCAATTTGCTGACATTGACCTCGCCATTTACCAGTTGATAGATGCCCGGAAGTGTCCTGAGCTTGCAGCTTGTCTCTTTGCAGATCTCTACAAGCGCTTTCATTGTCGCACGGTTTGCTGATGGTATTGCGATGAAGATCTCGTCGATGCCATACAGTGCAGCGTACTCCACAATTCGCTCGCGTCCTCCCACAATTTTGATTCCCTGTATAAATCTGCCCCACTTATTCTCATCGTCATCGATAATGCACTTGATCGTCATAGTGCTGTAGCTGCTGTTTGTAATTTCCTTAATGACCGTGTTCCCTGCATCCCCAGCACCGATAATCATCACGCGGATACCATTTTTTCTATTCTGTGCCTTGTGGCGCATATTGCGCATAATGCGATAGGAAAATCTGGTACCCGTGGTAATTCCAGTCAGCATCAACGCGTACGTAAAATAATAGCTTCTCGGAATCGGATACTGCAAAATCTTCATACCGAGAAAATCCAGTATTGCACTTAAGATGCAGGCCGCCAGTATATTCTGCACCTCCGCCGTCCCGGCAAATGCCCATAGACTATGATACAGCTTAAAGACATAGAACACAACAAGCGTCATGACCACATTGACAATCATGAAGTTCCATGCAGAGCTCAGATAAATCTCCGGAATATCTTTATAATTTAATTCAAAACGTATCCACAGCGGCGCAATGCTTGCGATGCATACCGTCATGATATCCAGTATCACGAGCACAATTCTTCTCTGTAAAAGCTGTGGATTGATACGATTTACTATTTTCATAATGCTGTTTCTGCCTCCCGGCTTCCCTATTTCCTGTGTCCCGTTCTCCTCTGCGGCCTGCGTTTGTTTTCCACAGGTGTGCTGTCCCGCATCAGAACCATCTGCATCAGTATAAAACTAAAACCTGCCGGAATACATGGATGGTACGCCCATTCTGTCAGACTGATAAATCCAAATGCAACAATCATCGCAAACGGCACCAGCACAATGCTGTACTTACTGCCATACTCCATAAAAAACTGAACCGAACGCCATAGAGTCAGCGCACACAAAACCAGGAATACCAGTCCTGCAATCAGCCCGAAGTTGTATGCTACCTGCAGATAGGAATTGTGCGCATGAGCGTATTCATTGCCCTTTCTGTCCAAGGGCCCCATATGGGGATGCCCTTGTATGCCGATTTCCTCGATGTAATCCCGATAGATTTTGAATCTGCCATTTGAAATGTCGTCTTCCTCCTCTTCGTCCGAATTATTTCCATCCTCGTTTCCCATGGAAAAATACCGCGTGTCGAGACCAGCCAGGCCATCTCCTATGTAGGCCAGTTCCCCGGCCTCCTGCCACTCAAATTCCCCGGTCCGGCCCGCATCCGCCTCTTCGCTTTCCTCTGATGACGTCTGAAATCTTCCAAACAAAGTAGCAAAAAAGCGCCGCACAGTCATATATTTATCCGAATCGATCGGATCGCCCTCATAGATCATAAAGTACCTGTCCTGAAATTCAATGTCATAGCGCACAGGGTCATTCACGACTGCCGGAACCATCCGCACTGCTGTATAGACCATCGGAAAACTGAGCAGGCATACTGCTGCCAGAATACCAAGCTCGGACACAATCCTTTTTGCGCCCTTATGGTAGGCAGCCGTCGTCAGCACCATAATCATAAACACCATCACAGCCACCGTCAGAAATGCTGTCCGCGACATGGTAAGCAGGATAAATCCCGTCGTGCATGCCGTCACAAAATATTCAGGATAGCAAAAGAGAAACATATTCTTTCTGTTCTTTGACTTGCCGCAGAGCTTTGCAAGCGCCACCCCAAACACGACTGTGAGGTACATGCCGGTACATGCCACTGTGTGAAAGATTCCACCATACCGATAGAGCATCCAGTAGTGATGTGGTCTGTGCGCCAGACAAAATACAGTCACCAGCGCAAAGCTCAGAAGAACGCCATTTCCAAAATTTTTTAAAAATCTGCATTTCGCTGCAAGCGTGTTCGGTGCAAAAAGGAATGTCAGAAACGGAAGCGTCGCCGTAAATACCCACACCTTCTCATACCGATTTGCATACATCAAAAGACTGTATACCACCCACAGCGCAATAAACAACACTTGTTGTTTATTCTTCTTAAACTGCCTGGAAAGCCTGTCTCCAATACCAGGAAGCCAGGCAGCCTTCGTCCGCAGCAGATTCAGGAGAATATTCCATACCAGCAGCCCCCATGACACCACAACGCCGCAGGTAAGACGCGCAAGCGTTTGCTTCTCCTCATCGGTTCCAGCCGTTTTACAGTACCACAAAGAACCGACAAATCCAAGTACAAGCCAGATGATGCTAATCTTGTTTACAAACTGTCTTTCATTATAATTCATCAGCAGCGCAATTGCCAGAAAAATCAACATCCACCGGGTATTTTTATACTGATAGAACAGCCTGTCTGCATTGGCATACTGGCACAGCGCATAAAACAGCAGCCCAAAACTAACTGTCTGAATATAGTTTCTCCAGGTAAGGCCTATCATACTGGCCGCTGACATTTTAGAATGTGTTTTCGTTCGGATAACCCGTGTCATCCGCCACAGAAACCCAATCAGCCACGCCTGTCCCACAACAATCCCAACTGCAAAGAACAGTCTGTCCCACAGTTCCCCGCCAAAGCAGTTTTGCACCACCGCACAGACCAGCAGCACTACAGATGCCAGGATACTTATAGCTGCCAGCGCGCATCTGGCATATTTTCCAATCTGTTCGGAATCCTGCAAAAAACGTTCCTCATACACCCGAACCGCCATCAGGATCAACAGATATATGACCAATGCCGCTGCGATAATGCAGATGTCATATCCAATAATTCCTGCCACCGTCAACGGACTTGAATAGTCGAAGTCCGCGACAAGGCATACTTCATCATTTATGATACCATCAATAAATAAGGTGCTGTTCTCCGTCTGCGCCAGCGCCGTTCTATCCGCAGTCGGAAGCGTGTAGACCGCGGTGCTCTCCTCACCGACCAGAATTTCATAGTAATATGCCCTTCCCTTTTCGACATCCAGATCAGGTGTCGCAGTCAGAAAGCCCTTCTTTTCTATTTTCCTATTGTCAATGTCCTCCTCATAAATACAGGAAAACGTATCATCATACAGCCGGAACAGCACCCCTTCAGAGTCCCCGGAAGTCTCAGAGACACTGCACTGCATATACAATGTGATCTGGTACAGATGTTCTTTTTCAAAATACACTGTCTGCAGCTTCTTGTCACTGGCTGTAAAAGCATCCCCTGCCGACCCTGCTTTTTCCGGCGCATCAAATGCTTTCTGCTTCGACAATGTATGGTTTTGTACCAGTCCCGCCGGAAACACACGCATCAAAAGGATAAATGCGACCGTCGCCACCAATATCTGTATGATTGCGTTTCTCTTCGCATACCATCGCGTGTATTCGTTATCAGAAAATGTGCAGGCGATGATATTGTTGATGTAGGAAATCATTCTGTTTTGTCCCATTTCACCCTCCATTTCCCGTGCGTTTAGAGTATAGCACAATACAAATTTTTATACAACTGTCATTCTGAGTGCCCGCAGTTCTGACTGTTGGTCTCCTCGCGAATGACATACTGCGGGGAGCTGTTAATACTGATATAGATACGCCCGATGTACTCCCCAATCAGCCCCAGCATAACCATCAGCATACCGCCAATAAATACGACTGCCGCCATCAGCGAACTAAAGCCCATTGGCACTTCTGGATTTACAAATTTTTTAACAATTGTGTAAATTCCATAGACAAAGCCTGCACTTGCAAAAGTAACACCTGTTACTGTAGCAATCCTGAGCGGCAAGATGGAAAATGCCGTAAACCCGTTGAACCACAGGCCAAGCAGTTTCTTCATCGTATAGCCCGATGTGCCGACTTCGCGGCTGCGGTGGCTCACCGGGACATTTGTGATATTCCTGGTGGCGCGCAGCACCAGACCGATAATATATGGATAGCAGTTTTCGTATCGGAGCATGCTGTCAACCACAAAACGCTTTGCCGCAAAGTAGCTTGTCAGATGCAAATCCCTGGGTTTTCCAAGCATTGCCCTTGTCATAATATCATTCATCCACGTCCCAAAATTTCGAAATGCACTGTGCTTCTTGTTCTCATAGCTGGCATAGACTACATCGCTTCCCTTTTCGATGCCCTCCAGAAGCTTTCCAACCTCATTGGCCGGCGTCTGTCCGTCATCATCCAGGCAGACGACAATCTCCCCGTCCGATTTGCGCAGTCCTGCCATCAATGCTGCATGCTGTCCAAAGTTTTTCGCCAGGCTGATTCCTGTAATATTGTCATATTTTGTACACAACGCCCTGATCACCTCATACGTATCATCCGGCGAACAGTCGTTTACCAAAAAAATATCATAGACATATTTCGGTATGGATTCCATTGTATTTTGTATTTCTGCCACAACGCCCTCAATTGTCTTTGCGCTTCGATAGCAGGGAATGACAAAACTTATTTTACTCATAGTCCCCTGAACTCCTTATCATGTCCGAAACCTTTTATCCCCTGGGATTAATCGCTCCAAACATCACCAAATCTTCATATTGTCCATCCAGAAACAGCTCATCCTTCAGATACGCCTCCTGCACATAGCCTGTTTTCTCATGCAGACGTCTGCTCGCTGTGTTATACGCAAGCACGCGCGCTGCCAGCTTGTGCATCCCAAGCGTCTCAAAAGCATAGCCTGCCATCAAATGTATGGCCTCCGTGCCAATCCCTTTTCCATACGCCTGTGCTTCGCCAAGATAGATTCCCGACTCTGCCTTCCTGTGTTCTTCTTCAAAATTTTGGAGATATACAGACCCCATAGGCAGCTGATCCTCATTCCTGCACACGATAAACTGGTGCACCAGTCCCTTGAAGACTTTATTCTTAAGCCAGTTTTCATGGTCCTCGCAGCTGACAGGCTTCCGGTAAATAAAATTTTTGACTACCACCGGCATGTTCCGCCAGCGCACAACCATTTCTGTATCCTCCACTGTAATTGGCCTCAGATAAATCTGCTGCCCTCTTATCACAATATCTTTATTCATCGGTTCCATACAAATCTCCCCGTCTCCTCTTCACTTCTTTGCCAGTTCATATACATCAAATGCCCGTTCTGCTGTGCTTGTCTGTATCTGATCAATGCATTTTAGTTCTATCGTTATCCCACGTTTTTCGTAATACTGTACGAGCCAGTCAAGCTCCTTGTCCACATGCACCACAAAATACGCTTTTGCCCGTCCGCCTGTCCCGGAGGCACAGAGTGCACTCTGAACATCCCTGAAACGATACTGCTCCAGTTTCTGCTTTGCAAGCGGGCTTTTGGCTGCCCATCCTCCACAGAGTTCAAAGTTTTTATACGAGTTATCCACATCCGTAAATATTTTCTCCGAGTAGGGTGCATTCTGATAGGATGTCGCGGAATACACATCGATCACATAATAATTATTTCCATTTTTTCGGCAATAATCCATCATTGCGTTCCAACGCTCATCTGCGACTGCACGTTTGCTGTACTCATACTGTATATTCTGCAGATTTACTGCAAATATGGCGATGACACCGGCCATGCACAGAAGCGATGCTGCTGCCCGCCCCCCCTTCGGCACCCTGTTGCTGGCTTGCTGTGGACAGTCACAGAGCCAAAAGCCAAGCAGCATGACCAGCTCCATCATCAGAAGTGGTATGGCGACACGGTCCAGCACTCTGTCGACCATGCACAGATACATCCACAAGATGCTGCGCACTGCAAGGAGACCAAGTATTTTGAGAATCGCCATCCCACGCATCTTGCCTCTCGCCATCACCACACCTGTGACAAAGTACAGCAGATATGCACCGAGCACTGCCATGCTGACCGGTATCCGCCCCGCCGGCTCCTCCCACGATGCCGACACATAGCGCAGTACCAGACTTTTCACTGCGCTAAAATCCCCCAGCATTTGATTCCTGTACAGCCACAATGCCCCTCTCACATCGTTTTTGCTGACAAATCCAAAGGTATTGTGCAGTCCGTTTTCTCCCCCGGCCGTCCGGGCAAGTTGTTCCTGATAGGCCACGATCGCTTCCAGTCTCCAGGTATCAATTGACTCGTCCAGCGCAAAATTATAGTTTTCCAACAGTGCGTGCGACTCCCGCGACAGTCCAATCGACTCATAAAACTCCTGGTTGCTCTCATACGCAGGAAGTCCATAAAAATCATATAGTTTTGTCCGGGCATCAAAGAAATCGCGAAAGCTTGCCCACTCGCTCCCCCTGTATGCAACCAGGTCGAGCGAATCCACTGCCACCATGCACAGAACCGCCGTTGCGATCAGCATCAAATATTTCCTGCAATTGACTGCTGTAAAAAATTTACCCTCACCACACCACTTTGCCAATCCAGCAAGAAGCAGAAAGGGAAACAGCATAATGCAAACTTCTGTTCGAATCATAAAGGACAACACCACCAGAATAAGCGGCAGCAAATTTCGCCGGAAAAATACTGCCGGCCTGTCTATTTGAGGCGTCGTGAGGAACAAAAACACCGCCCCGGTCATACAGATTCCCGAAGTGACGCTGTACTGTATGACCACAAACTCCCGCAGAAAGACGCCAAACGCCAAAACGGCCACCGCCGCAGCTGCCATGAATGCCGCCCGCACACGCCGGACGCGCAGAAGAAGCCTTGCTGTAATCAAATACACCACACCGAACTGACACAGACACAAAAACAAGCCATACCATGGAATTGTCGGAATGGCCTTGTAAAAAAGCGCAAGACACCACGCCAAAGGATACAGCATCTGTATACAATAGCCGCTCGGCTGACCTGTATATGCCCCTGATACAATATCCTTTATCATGGTATCGTCATTCAAATCATAATAAAAATCAAATAAGACAGATAAAAGCAGCGCAAGCAAAAAGGTATATACAAAAGCACCACACACTTTTGCTGCCTTTACTCCTGTGCGGTCATCCATCATATGTGATAGAACTCCTTCACTTTCCTTACGATATAATCAACCTCAGCCGGCGTCAGCGAATAGAACATTGGCAGACGCATCAGCCGCTCACTTTCCTTCGTCGTATATACATCCTCACCGACAAACCGGCCAAACTTCAAACCGGCCGGTGCAGAGTGCAGCGGAACATAGTGAAATACTGCCCATATGCCATTTTCTCTCAGAAAATCAATCAGCCTGGTGCGCTCCGCCAAATCCTTCGCCTTGACATAGTACATATGCCCATTGTGCACACACCCCTCCGGCACCTGGGGGAGCTCTAATACCCCTCTCTCCTGCAATGGCTGCAGCAGCTCATCATACTGCTGCCACAGCGCCACGCGCTTTGCGGTTATCTCGTCAATCAGCTCAATCTGCGCCCACAGATAAGCCGCATTCATGTCGCTTGGCAGATAGGAGGAACCATAATTCACCCAGCGGTACTTGTCAATCTGTCCCCGGAAAAACTGAGAGCGATTTGTGCCCTTTTCCCGGATAATCTCTGCGTCATTAATATATTTCCCGTCCTGGATCAAAAGCGCGCCGCCCTCTCCCATGCTCAGGTTCTTTGTCTCATGGAACGAATAGCATCCAAAATCACCGATTGCGCCAAGCTGCTTTCCCTTGTATGTCGCCGCCATTCCCTGCGCCGCATCCTCCACTACAAAGAGCTTGTGCCGCCTTGCGATATCCATGATCGTATCCATCTCACAGGCAACGCCCGCATAGTGGACAGGAAGAATCGCTCTCGTCCGGTCTGTAATCGCCTGTTCAATCAAATTTTCGTCGATATTCATCGTATCGGGTCTGATATCGACAAACACTGCTTTGGCGCCGCGGAGCACGAAAGCGTCCGCAGTGGACACAAAGGTATAGGAAGGCAGGATGACCTCGTCTCCTTCTTTGATGTCAATCAATAATGCTGCCAGCTCTGTCGCCTGTGTGCAGGAAGGAGTCAGCAGGCACTTTGCCGCACCCGTCTGTTGTTCGATCCACTCACTGCACCTTTTCGTGAACGGACCGTCCCCACATATCTTCTGGTTTTCCACTGCCTGCCTGATATACTCCATCTCCTTGCCTGTAAACGGCGGTACGTTAAAATTGATCATTACACAACCATGCCTTTCCCGATTTTATCCCATAACCTGTTAATTTGACTTCCGAACAGTTTCCTTAGGAACTGTAGGAAAATAAGTGATGCAGATTGCGCAGGATATTTCTTCGAGGGTACTTATTTTTCTACAGTTCCTTAATATGGAAATTTATTTCTCGCTTTATTGTACTCTTTTCATGCCATTTTGGCAAGGTTTTGAAATTAATATGCGCAAAACACTGTATATGCTTCATTGCGAAAGCACTGCCTGTATCCATTTCCCTCTGCAAAATCCATAATGAGCATCAGCTTCTGATAGGTGTGTCCATTGGCCTCTGTCAGACTTTCTACAGAAGAACGCCCTAATATAATTACAGGGAGCGCATCTGGTGCTGTTTCGCCTGACAGGTTGTTTAGATCTGCCTCCAATAAGTCAATCCCGTTCGAATCGAGGTCCGCCCATGTCGTAAATATTGCAGGCTCCATATCGAACAGATATGCTATAGAAGGAATATTGCCATATAATATCACCTGCTTTTTATTCAAGTCGTTTTGACACAAATATTCGTCAAGCTCCCTAAGCGCCTCTTCCTTATCCGCTGTCGTCGCAAGTCCTGCACCTGCGCTGCCGCATTGCAGCGCAATACGACTGTTATTTTCCTGCACGCCCTTGTCGTGAAACACAAAACGAATTCCAAACAAAACGCTCTGCACTGCTGTGCACACAAGTATAAAGCCAAGCGTTACCCGGAATGCGTAACTTTTTAATCCCAGTTTGCAGCTTTTCCTAAATACACTCTCAATCATCCAGAGCGAGACCGGCGCCACCAGAAACAGATTGTTGATAATTGGATACAACCCATTATTACTTCCAAGCGGCGTCACAAATATAATAACAAGCAAAAATACTGCCCATAATCTGAACTCTCTGCCCGCGTCTTTGTTCCATAACAGCCATATACACAAAGCAATCACAATCAGCAGGTATACGGTCACCCACTTATACATACTAAAATTGTCATTGTAGGCAAAGTCAAACATCCCTCTGCCATAGCAGAAGCGAAGCACCACCAACAGGCCTAACGTATATAGCACTTTGAATGCATTTGTTATTTTGTTCTTCTGCGCAGTTTTGACAAATCTGTCCAACAGATTAAAAAATAACAGGCCTGCTGCCATGTACCCTGCGAACAGCAGCAGCCATACACTGTACTGAATATAGTCCTCAAACATCGCCGTAATCATCGATGTGGGTCTATAATCTGTCGCGTGATCCGTCATCCCGAACAGTGAGGAAATCATCTGAGGATATGCCGTCATCCCATACCGTGCACTGATCACTGCCAGCGGCACAAGAAGTGCTGTGAGATACCCGCTGATACAGTACAAAGTATGCGCAGCTAACCGCCCAAGCCATGCGTTTTTCTTTGTTTCTTGTCCTGCTGCGCCACGATTCCAGAAGCAGTCGAGCCACACCGGCAGAATAAATGCCATATATGTGATATTTGGCATCCGCACCGTCACACAAATTCCAAGAATAACACCCGCTATCACAAAATATTTCTTTCTTTCCTTCCTCATCGCCTGAAACAATACGATAACGGCCACTGTCATAAGCAAATATCCCAGATAATGATATAATATAACAGCTGGCGCCCAGCAGAGCGAGAGTGCTGTCAGCTCCGACACAAATAGCAGAATGGAAAATAACTTCCTCTTCTGTCCATATTCCTTCCACAAAAAAAGATAAACGCCCGCTGCCACCGCACCAATCAACAGCCCACAGTACACATTCATGCCAATCCATGTATCCCCAAAGGGCAATTCAGACAATAATACCCCTGTCACATTTGCCAGATAGGTCGCAAGCTTCCAGGTCTGATTCAGCGAATCAAAGAAGTGGTAATTTCCAAGCGCGTAGCCCGCATCCATCAAGTCCAGACCAACTGTGGCATGACGCAGCGGGTACACCAGCAGAATCAATGCCGGAAGAATTGTCATGCTGCACTTCTGACGAATCAGCTCGATCGCTGTACAAACCAGATAGACACATAAGACACTGACCAGCATGTGCCCCAGGAAACCGACAACCGAATTGCCAGCCTGCTCCTCACAGTGAAGCCACTCCGGCCATGCATAGCGGATATTCATATGTTCATGAATCAGATAGACTCCAAAAGTCGCTCCCGAGAACAGCTCAATGAGCTTTCGGAATCGCTCCGGCACAGCTCCTGCCTCCGTTTCCTTATCACTCTTATTTGCCTGAAACAAGAGCATCATGCCCACTGCACCCGTATAACAGAACAGAAAATTGTAGGTGTACCCATAGTTGATCATCGCTTCCAGTCTTCCTGTTTTCAAAAAAATCATTCTGATCAGGAAAAAAGAGGCAAAGACCGCCATCATACTGCCAAAGTACAGTGCTGCTGCCCTTTGTCTGGTACTGATCAACGGCACCTTATACCGCCTGAGATAGGCCCCCGTCAAATACAGAACCACAAACCACATGCCATCATACCCGTATTTATCCCATGGAAGCTGCATCGGAATGACCGTTTTGGAGACACTAAATATCAACACAAGCCCAATCAGCAGATATTGGCTTTCCCTCTGGTCCAAATAAGAGATCCCGACATTTAAAAACGGCATCAGCAGGCACAAAACAACATAATAGGTTGCAAACCAGTAGTGCTCTGTCACAATCGGAAAGCAATAGGAAAAAAACTGATAGAGTTCAAACTCCTGCCCCCCAATCAGAAGTGCGCCACATCCAAAGAGCATCGAATAAAAAAACACTTGTTTCCATATTTTAACCGGCCTTCGCAGCACCTCGCGAAATGTAACTCTTTGCCCGGCAGACAGCCCCCATCGTGCATCCACGCCGAAATATCCGCTGATAAGCACATAGACATTGACCGCCACAAGACAGAATGCCTCGATCAGCCATGCCGCATATCCTGTGGCTGTCATGTCCGCCCTTGCCGGATTGCCAAGCAGCCCCCCCTTGCTGAGGTAGTGCAGACACACAATCATCAGCATCGCTATCATGCGCAGCAGCTCATAATTCAATTGTCTTTTTTTCCCTGCGGTCATCATGTTCCCTCATTTCTCCCGTCGCTTTTTCGTCCATGCACGTTTCTGTCACAAGATGCACCAGCTGCTCTGCAATGCGGCGCGCCCCTCTCCCATCGATGAGCCCTGTCTCCTGGCAGTTTAAAAGCTCCCTGTATGATTTATCGCTGATACAGCGTTTCAATGCCTCCCTGATCCTGTCTGCCACTGCCTCGCCATTCCCGGCAAAACAGCCTGCATTGACGATATCTGTAAGCTTCTCCAGCGCCTCCGCTCCCTGCCTTTGATTCTCTGCAAAATAAAATACAATCATTGGCACGCCAAGGGAACTGACTTCATAAATCGTGCTCCCAGTCGCAGTTATGACCACATCACTTTGCAGAAGCAGACTGCGCATATCCTTTACATTTTCATGAATTGTAATCATGACCGTTGGCGTGTCAGCCGATGATGTATTCCAGCTGCTGCACTGATTCTGGTATTTGCGTTTCAACTCGTCTGCATATCGGTTAAAGGGACCGCTGATCAAATGCAGGTGGATCCCCTGTTCCGCGATTGCCCTGTCACTGATCAGGGCATCCGCAAAGGCCGCTGTTGCAAAATACGGATCGCTTCCGCCGGTCGTTATAATAACATCCGTTACCTGATTGTTGACCGCATATCCTGCCGGCTTCTGGAATGCCTTGCGAAGCGGCATATACTGTGCTCCCAAAAGCAGCTGTCGGGGATATCTGTCTGTCTCCTGACACTCCCAATCAAAGCACCTGTAATTTTTTTCCAGAACTGGCGCGTAAATATTGTAATTGATCAGCAAATCAACCGGATAGGCCTCTCCCATATCCTCAAAACACGCTACCTTCACAAACTTTCGCAGCGCGAGATAATATTCGCGGCTCACCTGATAACTGTCCACGAGCAGCACATGTCCGCTCCCCGCATCTGGCGGCACTCCCAACAGCGTTTCAAGCTGCGAAAGCTCACACATCATATCCCTGTAATCGGTGCCCAGTACTATGACTTGGAATCCTCTGTCGCGTATCATCGGGCAGCACCTCTCATCTGCCGTGATAAAAACAGGCCGGTGCATCCCGTCCAGATCCGCTGCTGCCTCCGCAACGGAGAGACAGCGCATCACGTGCCCCATGCCAATCTCTGCGTTGCCATCCGCACGAATGTACAACATCTCATCCCTCCCTGCAGTTCCTGCAATGCCATGATATCCTCATCCCTTTTTCCATCTCTTCCGCACCAGCATAAATGCCTCCGCCCGCTCCATTCCGGCCGCCATACCGCGCATTCTTGACATCACATCCATCCCTGTCACACTCCTCGGATGGGGAAAGGCGCAAAGCTCTGATACATAGCAGCGCATCGCCTGCTCCTTTTTGTCATAGTAATCCGTGATATCCACAAACACATTGGGACAAAAAGCAGGCTGTGCACTGTAATCAAAATTCCACTCCGAGGAGGAAAGCGTCTCGAACGCATAAATCTCCTCCACACAGCAGTCCGCCATCGGCCGTGTCGCCGTGAGCACCGCACGCGCGGTATGCTGATGATCGACGTTCAAGTCACCGCTGTAATGCGTATAGATAATCTGCGGCTGCAGTTCGCGTATTTTCTGCTCCACTGCTTTTACAATGTCAAGCAGATCAACATGGTCAAACCGGTTGTCTGGAAAATCTGCAAAAAAAACTTTCCTGAAACCGATTGCCCCGGCGCTCTCCAACGTATTCTGGTGAAGCTCCTCCACGACGTCCCGGCCAGTATCCTCCCTGTGCGTGCCGCGCGAAGTCTGCCCCTCCCCCAAAATAAGCGCATAGACAGCATCCCCTTCTGCCACATGCCTGGCCGCTGTTGCGCCGACTCCGAGAATCTCGTCATCTGGATGCGCCGCCACAATCAATACTGTTTTCATATCTCAATCTCCCATCTCTTGCCCAGAACGAAAAACACTATTCTGCCGTTGGCCGGAATACCACCCTCGCCGAGAGCTCCCTTCCACTGCCCGCATCGTCCGCCATACACGCCTTCTCAAATTCCAGCCGGTAATTTCCAAACTCGATAAATGCCCTGGGATACCCCTCCGCGTCAAGCATTCTGATATAATCATAAATCTGATCGATTCCCATATCGGATGTGATCTGCCCATCCTCCGGCTTTCTGCGCTTAAATATAACCGGTTCTCCCTCCTGCGGCACTGGCACCATGTTCTCTTTGCCACCCTCTAAAAACAGCGGAATCATCTCCTGAAAAATAATATCCGAACAGCGCACAAAAATTTCCTGAGCACTTCCCTCCAGAGACAGCACGCGCTTCATATATACCGGACCTCCGTCAAGTCTCTCTGTCATTTTGATAGCTGAAATCTTTGTCTCCTTATGCCCGCGCACGATTAAGTTCTGCAGGGGACTTCCGCCGCGCCCATAAGGTAAATCTGTCATGTGAAACACCACACATTCCCAGTTGTCCGTAATCTCGCGCGGCATAATATAGGACCAGTGCGGCAGAAAGATGTAATCTGGTTGAAAATCGCGCACATTCTCTGCATTGAATTCTTCCCTGGTCGTATATATAACAATATCATGGACCCCCTCATACTGTTTCTGCAGCGCTTCTGCGCGCGCAATATTCCATGATTTGATTGTTGCTACAATAATCTTCATTCCATAACATCCTTTACATTTCTTTTTCGTACTGTATATATTCTGGCCAGTCTTTTCTGCAAAAACCACACTTCTCAAAAGCCTTGGCCGATGCGTGGTTTTCATACTTTACCTGTCCGATAAGTTTTGTGACATGTGAGCTCATATCGGCTGCAGACTGCGCCTGTATCATACGAAGCATTTCACTTCCATAGCCCTTTTTGCGCTGTCTGGGCGCTACGCTGTAATCAATCAGCGCCCCGCTGCCTTCCACATTCAGCCGGATCTGTCCCACAGGAGTCCCATCATCACATAGGACATATTGGTACACCGATGCGTCCGCCATCATCTTTTCAAACCATTTCACATGATTTTCATATGGAATCTTTTCCATGTGAAACGCATTTGCCCGAACCGCATCATCATTCACCCATTCAAAGAGCAGATCCAGGTCCCCCTGACAGGCTCTTCGCAGCCATAAACTCCCTCTCATCCACGCCTCCTCAAAACAGCAGCTTCTGTCACCCGATATCCTCAAACGAGAGTGGTGTCCCCCGCTTCAAATCACGCTTTGCCCTCTGCCCAAGCACCTCCTTGTAATGCTTGGGTTTTAATCCATACGCCGGCCGGATACTTCTGATATTTTCCGGCGTCAATGTTTCCCCCGCAGCGATATCCTGCACGACAAAGAGAGAACGCCGGAAGCAGGCATTGCTCTCCTCCTGTCTGGAAACACCGTATTGGACTGTCCCGATCGCCTTCTCCACCTTGCGCACCTCGCGGACCATCTCACGGAATTCCTGCGGCTCCATGGAAAAGCTGGAATCCGGATTCCTAATCGCACGGCTGATACAGAAATGCTTTTCAATGATACTGGCGCCCAGCGCAACAGCCGTCACAGCGCTGAACGCTCCCATCGAATGGTCAGAAAGTCCGATTGGAATACCAAACCGCGCCTTCAAATCGCGGATCGTGCCAAGATTCATCTCCTCACATTTTGCCGGATACGCACTTGAGCACTTCATCAGTGCAAGCTGCCGATTCCCTGTGCGGTAGATCGTCTCCACCGCCTCGTTGATCTCCTCCAATGTGCCCATCGCAGTCGACATGATAATCGGCTTGTTCTTGGACGCAATATACTCCAGCAATGGAATGTCCACCAGCTCAAACGAAGCGATTTTATAAAAGCGCACCCCCAGCTTTTCGAGAAAGTCAACAGAAGTATTGTCAAACGGTGTCGACAAAAAGTCTATCCCCACTTTTGCCGCCTCATCCCGCAGCGCTTCCTGCCACTCCCAGGGAGTATATGCCTTCTGGTACAACCCATAGAGATTTTCGCCTTCCCAAGTCCCCTTCTCAATCTCAAAATATTCATTATGACAGTCGATCGTCATCGTATCCGCTGTGTAAGTCTGTATCTTGACACAGTCTGCCCCGGCCTCCTTCGCCGCATGAATCAGCTCCAGTGCACGCTCAATGCTTCCCGCATGGTTCGCGGACATCTCAGCGATAATATAGGCGGGATATCCATCCCCCACCATTCTTCCATTGATAGTTAGCGTACTTTCCATTATTTCCTCCATCAATCTCTATCTTCTTCCATCCCCGCACTGCAGAAGCTTGTATTTCATCTCTGCGAGCGCCCAGTCCTCCGGGGTGTCAATATCCTGCACATACCGCTCATCCTGTATATAGGGAACTGCGTTCTCCATCCAGATGGCTTTCTGCTGCTGGAAGCGCCCGACATTCAGACAATAAAACTGACCACAATCGTGGTACAACGGCTCCAAATCCTGCGAGCGTTTCGCCATGTTTTCCGGCCACTTAGGCGTCAGTCTGCCATCCTTTACCACTACGCCCCGCTGCGGCGGGAAAGAAAATTTCACCACCGGAATCACGCAATCTGCCTGTTCCTGCTCCAACAGCATCATAGCGGACTTGATCGCACTGGCTGTCACAAATGGCGCTGTGGGATATATGCAGCACGCTGTGCAAAAATCCATTCCGATCCGCGCATAGGACTCAAGTACTTCCTCAATCACATCCGCTGTCGTGGCAAAGTCATTGGAAGTCTTCTCACTTCTGAAAAAAGGCACCCTGGCCCCTGCCCTTTTTGCCACCTGTGCGATCTCCTCATCATCTGTCGACACCATGACTTCATGAAACAAATCAGCCTGCAATGCCGCCTCAATACTGTACACAAGAATGGGTTTCCCCAGAAACGGCTTGATATTCTTGCGCGGTATCCGCTTGCTGCCGCCCCGCGCTGTTATGATTGCTACACTCTTATTCATGCTCCATTTCTCCTTCTGATACAAGTTGGCCTGTTTGCGGTCACGCGCCGCTACACATTGCGAAAAGTCTGGCTTTTCAACCAGACTTAACCGCACACTATTTCTTATAATAGTCTACAATCTTTCGCACTGCCATAATCACGTCATCAATATCCTGATCGGTCAACGAATAATAAATCGGCAGACTCATCATCTCCTCATAAAGCTTCTCCGCATTGGGGCAAAGGCCCTTTTTATATCCCAGCCTCTCATAATACGGATGCCAATACACTGGAATATAGTGTACATTACAGCAGATATTTTCCGCTGTCATCGCCTCGAAAAAGCCCTTGCGGTCAATCGTCAGCAATTCCGGCCTTATCCGCAGTATGTAGAGATGTCTCGTCGTGTCGGACTCCGCAATCTCCTGCTGCATGAAGAGCTGAGGTATCTGCGAAAACGCCGCATTGTATCGCTCGACAATCTCTCTGCGTCTCTTTGCAAACTGTGCAAGCTTGTCTATCTGGCTTAGAATCAATGCACACTGAATATCCGTAATCCTGTAGTTGTATCCTAAATCAATCTGCTCATGATACCATGGACCATGACTCGCATTCTCATAAAATATCTCATCCTTCGTAATACCGTGGGAGCGGTAGAGCAGAAGTTTTTCATATAAATCTCTGCGGTTTGTGAGCACTGCGCCGCCCTCTCCGCCTGTCACCGTCTTGACAGGATGAAAGCTAAACGTCGTGATATCCGCAATGCTGCCAACCGTTTTGCCCTTGTACTTCGTGCCAATGGAATGCGCCCCGTCCTCTATCAGCACAATCCCCTTGTCGTGGCATAGCTCCATCAGCTCATCCAGCGGGGCCGCCTGTCCCGTGAAATCCACTGCCACCACAGCCTTTGTTTTTTCTGTGATCTTCTCCCGCACGCATGCCGGATCGATGTTGTAGGTATTTGGATTAATATCTGCAAACACTGGTCTTCCCCCACAGTAGAGTGCACAGTTTGCAGACGCCGCAAAGGTAATCGGTGTCGTGATCAGCTCATCCCCCGCGCCAACACCTGCTGCCATCGCCGCAATATGAAGCGCCGCAGTGCCGTTGCTGACCGCAACGGCATACCTTGCTCCCGTAAGCTCACAGAGCTTTTGTTCCAACTCCACCACTTTCGGACCACAGGTAAGATAATCGCTGGTGAGCACTTCCTCCACTGCTTTTACATCTGCCTGGTCAACAAACTGATGACCATAATATAGTTTTGTATCTCTGACCGGGACACCTCCCGCAATCGCTGGTTTTTCCATAATTTCCCTCCATGCCGCCTGGCAGAGCCCTTTGCACCGTTGCTTAGTTTTGTGTCTTGAGAAGCTCCCGAATCTGTTCCACGGAAAGCCATTCTGTATTGTTCCCTGACGAGTAATAGAACCCGTCCTCCACCTTCCGGCCACTTGGATTTGGCCGCTTTGACTCCTGCCAGAACATCTGTGGATAGATGATAAAGTTCTTCTCGTACTCGTAAGTCGTCATGGAATCTTCCGGTGTGATCATCACCTCATGCAGCTTCTCACCCGGGCGGATGCCAACCTCCACTGTTTTCATACCTGGCGCCATCGCCTCCGCAAGGTCTGTGATCTTAAAGGACGGAATCCTGCTGATAAAGGTCTCACCGCCCTTCGCCTCCTCGAGCGCCTTGATCACAAGCTCAATCCCCTCTGTCAGGCTGATCCAGAATCGTGTCATGCGGTAATCTGTGATTGGAAGCTCGCTGGCCCCCTCCGCAATCAGCTTTTGGAAAAGCGGAATGATCGACCCTCTGCTGCCCGCCACATTTCCATAGCGCACGATCGAGAAATTCAGGTCCTTTGTACCGCAGTACGCATTGGCAGCGATAAACAGTTTATCTGACACAAGTTTCGTGCCGCCGTATAAGTTCACCGGATTGACCGCCTTGTCCGTAGACAGTGCGACAACTTTCTGAATCCCTGTGTTCAAAGCCGCGTCAATGACATTCTGGGCACCGTTCACATTCGTCTTGATCGCCTCGTTGGGATTGTACTCGCACGCGGGCACTTGTTTTAATGCCGCCGCATGAATCACATAGTCAACACCCTCAAACGCGCGCTTCATGCGCTCGTAATCGCGCACATCGCCGATAAAGAAGCGCAGTTTGTCCTGATACTGTGCAAAATCGTTTGCCATCACCCACTGCTTGAACTCATCCCTCGAATAGATAATAATCTTTTTGGGATTGTAATGTGTCAGTGCATACTCCGTAAAACACCTTCCAAAAGAACCCGTGCCACCTGTAATCAATATTGTTTTATCATCTAATATCATTGTAATCCTCCAAACCTGTTTTCCATATGACGAATCTAATCCAAATTCTACCATAATTTTCTCTATCCGTCAAAACAAATGCAAATGTGCCGTTCCTTTTCTCTTATATAGTTTGTCTTATCCCCACAAAAATATGTATTCCCAGCCCTGTCAGCCAGACGGGCTGCGGCGTATCTTATTGCGGTAAAAATATAGCAGCTGAAAATAAAGCTTGAATCTCAACGGCGACTTCATGTGCATCGCCGCAAGCTTCTTCTGCTCCCCGTCAAAAGCATTCTGATAATAGATATTGTCCTGGAAATCCGGAAAATCCTGTTTGATGCCATCCGCAATCTGTCTCAGAAACTTTAATCTGGGTCTCTTCACCCCAAGCATATAGGTAAAAAGCGTGTTCATATAATAGAGCTTGGAAAAAGCAAACTCAAACTCCTGCCTGTATGGCTTATAGATCCCATATCTGCGCGCCTCCTCGATTAAGCGCTTTCCCATCGCAAGTCTCGCCTCACACTTTTCCACACTGATCTCGTGCACCGTAGAAGTGTCATGCTGATAATAGTAGTATAGCGGCTCCTCGACTTTCTCAAAATGCGTAAAGTGCAGCATCCAGATCGGCGAGGCACAATTGTCTTCATAGAAGGTTCTCTCTGGAAATCTCAGACCATAGTCATCAATCACCGCTTTCAGATACACTTTGATTACCATGCTTCCCGGATTCATAACAAGTTTTTTGTAGCGCTCATGATCAAGCACACCCGTCTGGTCCATTGTATTGTTGGGCATCAGTTTGCCGACATTCATGGTGTGCGCATCAACCATACAGTAATCGCACCCGACCACGTCCGCCCCTGTCTTTTCCGCCCTCTTTATCAGCTTTTCGTACATATCGGGCGCTACCCAGTCATCGGAATCGACAAAGCCGACCCATCTGCCGCGCGCGACATCAAGTCCCTTGTTGCGGGCGCCGCCCTGTTTAACATTCTCATAGGACTGAATCGCTTTGAATTTCCATGGATATTTTGACTCATATTCCCTTAAAATTTCCAACGATTCGTCTGTTGAGGCATCATCGACTGCTATGATCTCATAGTCTGCAATCGTCTGATTAATCAGCGAATCCAGACAATATCGCAGTTTATCATCCGCCGCCATATTGTAAACAGGCACTATAATACTAAGCCTCATAACCTACCACCACTTTCCCTCTGGCATCCTTTCATGCACTATTCCTCTCGCGACAGGCTGTTACCCGACACAGGATGTGCCCTCTAACGTTCTCTTACAATATTGCCATTCTCCACTCGAAATACCATATCACACTTTTCGATTGTCTGTAATCTGTGCGCTATGATAACAAGTGTCTTTTTGCCGTGCAGTCTGTTGACAGACTCCATAATCGCCGCCTCTGTGTCATTGTCCAGCGCGGAGGTTGCCTCGTCCAGAATCAGCACCTCAGGATCATTATACAGTGCTCTCGCAATGCCGATACGCTGACGCTGTCCGCCGGACAGACGGATTCCGCGCTCACCGATGCCGGTGTTCACTCCCTCTGGCAGTGTCTTTACAAACTCGTCGAGCTGTGCCTCCTTCAGCGCATACCAAAGCTTCCCGTCATCGATCTCCTCCTCAGGGATGCCAAAAGCAACATTTTTCCGGATATCCGCATCCAGCAGGAAAATCATCTGCGGAATATAACCCACATTGGCAAGCCATTCCCTGTAGCGCTCCTGTATGTCCACATCGTCCGCAAGAACTTTTCCGCCCTGCAGCTGTAAGAGTCCTAACAGAATATCAATAATTGTCGTCTTTCCGGCACCGCTTGCCCCCACAACACCGATTGACTTTCCGATGGGGAAAGAGACAGTCGCATGGTTAAAAATCAGCTTGTCCGAATTGGGATAGTGGTATGTGATGTCGGACAGCTTTACCTCCCGCGTGACAGGCAGCTTCTCCTTCGCAGCGACCGCATAAGAAATATCGGTGTGCTCCTCGTCCGTCTCCTCAACAAGATTATCACTCACATTGAAGAAAAACGGTTCGTTGAATGCCATGCTCGTCATCTGATTGTTGATGCGGCTCGCCGCGGGCAGAAGCCTCATCGCCGCAATACCAAACGCCGCAAACAGGGAAACCATGCCTGAGACATCTGTCCCCGCCACGATCAGCACCATAATATAGCCAAGCAGCCCCGCCATACACACCGTTTCAATCAAAAGCTTGGGGGTGTTATTAAACAGGCTGAACCGCTCCATCGCCTTCACATACCCCTCGCCGACCTTACAGTATTCTCCTATAAAATACTGCTCGCGCCCTGCGACCTTGATTTCCTTAATGCCATGTACCGTCTGTGAGATCCATGCATACATCGATGCGCCATAATCCTGATTTTCCTTGCCAGTGCGGTTCATAATTGGCTTGATAATATTCTTGATGACGATGAGTGTCACGAGCAAAAGTACCGCGATCACCACTGTCATAACAGGATCTTTTATGGCAAGCGCCACGACGAGAAACACCGCGACAATCGCCTCCGACGCAATCTGTAAGACAGACATGATCAATGCGTACATTCCATTTACATCTGCGGTAATACTTCTCTGAATCACTGCTGTTTCTGCATTGAGATAATATTCATATTCGCGCCGTACAAAACATTTCATTAAATCGGAGGCCGTTTTAAATTGGTTGACGTACACAAACCGATACAGATTTCGCTGCAGAAAAAACTGAAATAAATTTTTTGCGATATACAGTGCAATCAGAAACAAAATCGCTAAAACAGAAAACTGCACTGTATTCTGCAGATGTAAAACTGCACAGATTTGTTGATAGGTCTCCCCTTGTTCCAGCACTACAGGGTCCAGAATCAGCTGTACGACAGCCATTACCATCATCACAGCCCCAGTCTCAAGTCCCGCTGATACGATCATCATGATAAACAGCTTCGCCATAGCCCTCTTCTGTTTATAATCCATCAATATATTTATTTTTTTTAGTATTTTTAGCACTGGTAATCCATCCTTTCCCAAGGTTATAACGGTCTCTCACCCCTGACTTTCCTGCTGAAAAATTTGCAAAAGCCTTAACATATAGTATATGTCATATTTCCAATAAACACAACCCAATCAAAAAACTTATTTCGATCGATTACGGTTTATAAATGATGGTCAAGTATTGTCTTAAGAGCTTTTATGAGATCCTCCATAATCCGAATCTCCTTTGTATTACATTCCTCTAAAATATTGGAAATTGCCGCAACTGCGGCAATTCGTTCTGCGGGGCTGTCATCCAGAAGCAATTCATCTGTCCGCACCTCCAGCGCTGACGCAATATCAACAAATACGGGCAAACTCAACTTTGTATTTCCGGTTTCAATATGGCTCATATGTGTCGTGGAAATACCAATCCGTTCAGCAAGTTCCTCCTGGGATAACCCGCGTGATTTCCTGACCTTCCTAATTTTCTGTCCGATTAAATAGTAATCCATTCATCTCATCCTTTCTGCCTATACAATTAAAATACAGTTGAATTATATAGACTTTTATGTTACTATTTTATTAACTGTATAGGCTTTTTTATACCTATACAGTTGATAAAATAGAAAAGAACTGCATGATGCAGTCCTTTTATCTGTCAGCGAGAGCAAGTCCCGCCTTCTTATTATAAGCGTGTTTCTCCGGGTCCTCGTAGGCATCCCAGAAGGACGCTCCAAGATTCAGCTTTTCCTCGACAAAATCCATATTGTTCATAGCCGTTGTGACGATTGACACGGCACGCTTGATATGAAGTCCCTCAAAAAAATTCAGCACCTCCACTGGAAACCGCCCGCGAAGCACCACCGCATCCGGGCAAAGCGCCCCATAATCGATCAGGTCGCGCGGGTGTGGCTTTATCAATACGCGATACCCTTTGCAATATTGTTCCACCACATCGAGGCAGACACGTTTCCTCGCTTCCACATCAACCGGGTGTGGCTCCGTCAAGAAGCAGGCAAATTCCTCCCCCTCATGCGATGGCTTCAACTGCCTGATCAGTTCGTCCGCATCCTCGATGAACGCCTGAATCATCAGCTTTTTCTGTTCGGATGTCAGCGCCTTCTCGAGCGGCTTCCTCGGCTCCTCGACAAAGCGCGGGCAGTCGGTCGGCACGACGCTCCTGTCGTTGATCTCCATGTCAATACAGTACTTTCCCCATCCATTCATGATAAAAATCAGATTGTGACGCGAGAACCACGTCTTTAGTTTAAAGTGCCCATGATTTGCGACATAGGCGTCATCGAGATTCTTGAGGCAGTCAAGCCCGTCCTCCACTGCATGGTAATAGATGTGTCTGTAATTGAGATAATATCCAACCGGATCACTGTCGCAGAACACATAGATATCCTCATATGCCGCAAAATCAATCACCCGCATATACGGAATCTCGCACTTTGCAAACTTCTTTGTGAAAATCATGCGGTTTATCATATGTTTCAGAATATTGCTGTAATTTTTCCTGTACTTTGCAAGCTCCGGAAAAAAGTCCTCCCGCTTCTCGTCCAGCGCGATTACCTCATGAAAAATCCCCGTCCTGGCAAGCCTGTCCCCCAGGTTCTCAAAGTTCGTGGAAATAGCACTCAATGCGATATCTGCCTTTCGATGCGAACTGGTATTCGTTTCTCTTTCCAGCTTCATCTCTTTCAAGACTGCCACATATACATGATAAAATGTGTGGCAGACATACAGTCTGCTTTTTGTCTTCTTTTTCTTCATCTCTGAAAATCAATCCCTCCAGCAATCATTCTGTCCTATATTTCCTGTATCCTTATCTGTTTCTGGTATATGCATACCCTTCCTTCGGCGCAATCAGCGGCGCCGGGCTTAATGGGCCTTCCTTTTCCGGTTTCACTGTTCCACGTAACAACCCTTCGCAGAACCGATAAAGCCGGTCCGCCGCTTCCTTGGGATTCCATTCATCTACAATCGTCTGATAAGCGT
The DNA here is from genome assembly GCA_947178145.1 of uncultured Lachnospiraceae bacterium. GTDB lineage: Bacteria > Bacillota > Clostridia > Lachnospirales > Lachnospiraceae > COE1. The sequence continues at coordinate 67,152 of CAMWXE010000002.1, forward strand.
TTGTACCAAGCTGTCTGCGCAGTTTACTGTCCCTGCACAGTCTCAGCACCTGCTCCCGAAATTCCCTGAAATGTCCGTTTTTATAAACAAGTCCATTCTGCTCATGTTTCAGCAAAAATGGAACCGCCCCGATGCCGCTTCCTGCCACGACTGCACATGCACTGTTCATCGATTCATTCAAAACCGCTCCCCAGCCCTCCAAGTAGTTGCTCGTAAACAGGAAGATATCAGCCTCCTCCATAAATCTGCGCACCGCCTGCGGCGGCAAAAATCCATGGAATGTGACTCTCTGCTCCAGATGCCAGTCCGCTGCAAGAATTTTCAGCGGCTCCTCGAGTTCCCCGCCGCCTACCATGTCAAGATGAAACGATATGTGCTGTCGTTCCAGATATTTTGCCGCCTTAATGGCATATTCAGGATGTTTCAGTTTCAGAAAGCGTCCTGCCCACAAAATCCGGACCTCCGAACTTCCGTTCCGGTCAAAATGAAGCTTTCGGAAAAACAGACTGTCAAGATTGTAGGTATTGACCGCTGGAAAATATCCCCATATATACTTTTTGTCAGGATATGCATGTACGATATTGAAGTCGGACGCAACATAGGCCCCATGGCACAGCAGATATACCGGCGCATCTGCATATTGCGTATGGTCCTCATATTTTTTCTTTCGACCGCGCGGAGAGATCGATTTCCACTGCCCTTCCCGATAAAGGCGCTCGCTGGCACGGATCACAATCTTTCCCGCATTCAGTCTCGGTTTGATATATCGCTCATCCTCAACGCCCCCGAAAATGACCACATCACTGTCCAGAATCAGCCGCGCGCAGCGCTCTTCCTCCTCATAGTATCGTCTTAGATACGGAATCGCCGAAACCTCGTTTCCCCATCCCATCTTTACCCGGTCCTCCTCCATCGGTGAGGTCTGTATAAAGGCAAACTCTGCCCCCAGCTTTTGATACAGCACATCGGACATCGGTATCTGATGATGATTGATATAGTTAGATACAATGGTTAATCTCATGATAAATATCCAGAAGCCTCCTATAATTTATCTCAGGATCATGCGTTCTGAGCGCATGTGCCCTCGCATTGGAGGAGAGTGACATCGCGAGTTTGTCGTCCTCAAAGATGCGCAGAATGGAATCCTTCAACTGCTTTGGCTTATCCTTCGGATACAGAATGCCATCCTTCCCGTCATTGACCAGATTGTGAACACCACCCACATTGGCAGACACCACCGGAACCCCCAGAAGCATGGCCTCCCCGACAGAGTTTGGTGAATTTTCAATCGCAGACGGGCATAAAAATACATGTGTTTTTAAATAGCGCGCGCACATTTTGTCCGACTGCAGCCTTCCTACAAATCTGATATGATCCTGAAGCCTTTTTTTCTTGATCTGATTCAGCAAAAACTTCCCATATCCTGACAGCCTGATTTTGTCCTTGATGCTGTCGTGTGCCGTAATGACATCGCCCGCCACATAGACGACTGTCTCCTCAAATTCCTCCACAATCTCAGGCAGAATATCAATGACATAGTGCAATCCCTTGATCGGATAATTTCCCTGACTCAGGAAGAGGGAATATCGCTCAATCGTGTCGATGTTCCAAATGTCATTGTAAAAATCAGACCGCAGTGTTTCATTCATAAAATGATATTTGGCATTCGGCGCAAGCATCTTTGTCTTCTCTCTGTCAAAATCCGTCCTCCCGGTGACGTGCCCCACCATCGAGAGCGCCTCTTTCTCATATGTACCACGCTTCACAAACTTTGCCTGCTGGTCAAGCAGTCCGTCCTTTTTCAATATATCGCGAAAAGTCTTTTTCTTCTGCACAGAGTAAGGCAAATCGGCCATATACTCCTCAGCGATCGCACTGCAGAGTCCCTGTATTCCAATCAAAGTCCGCTCCGGGCGGCGAAATGCTTTCACACTGGCAAGCGTATGTGGGTATTCTGTCCCAAAAATATGAACAATATCCGGCTCAAAATCCCGGATCACCGCGCCCAGGCTCTCCTCCATGCCAGCATCATAGTTTTCGGGGTGGACTGTGTCCTCCCTGAAAATGTAATAGTCAATCCCCTGCGCCTTATCCTTTACAAACAGCGCTGTGTCCTCCTTTACAAATGCCCGGTTTTCTGATTCTGGAAAGCAAAGAGCAAGTGTGATGTCATTTCTCTCCTGATTTGTCATCAATTTGCTGGCAAGACCAGAGAGCCACCCCTCCTTGACCACAATCTTGTGCCCCAGACTCTTTGCAATAAACGGAAGCATGATATTGCACAACCATAGAACCCTCATAAAAACACCTCCATACTGCCCTATTCCTTCAACTTATATACCGCTGTCTTAATGCCATTATAAACCACCGACAAATACTTACTACCCGCAACGGCACTGCGAAGCGGTGCCAGTGTCAGCAGCATAACCAGACGGTATCTGTCCGCCTTTTTCCTTCCCATATAGTGTACCACAATCTCACGGTGCTGACGCCTGGACCGCTCCCTGTTCTCTCTTGTCTCCGAGTACCCGCCGCCCTCGTAGGACGCAACCACGACAGGCATATAAGAGATCGCCGCCTTTCTCTCATAATAGCACCACAGAAAATGCTCATAGTCCGCCCTGACATTGTACGCTGGATTGTACCCTCTCATGTCAAACATTGTCCGATGATAAAAACAGGTCTGGTGGCAGGGCACATTTCTATAGCAGGTGAAATCATTGATTTCAGGTGCTGCATAAATGATTGTATCCAGTGCCTTGTGGTACATATTTCCATATAGGATATCTGCTTTTCTATTTATCTCCTCCAGCCTGTGTATTTCGCCCGTTACATTCTTTAGCACATATTCGTTGTAAAAGCTGTCTCCAGTATTTAAAAATATAAAATAAGATCCCTTTGCCAGCCTCACCGCCTGATTCATCGCGTCATAGATCCCCTTATCCGCTTTCACATGCACATGTATCCGGTCATCCTGACACCTTCTTTCAAGCATCGCTACAGAACCATCTGACGACCCGCCATCTTTTATGATCACCTCAAAATTTTCGTACTGCTGTCCCATAATACTATCTATGGTGTCATTCAACCGCTGCCCTGCATTGAGACAAACCACGATAATGCTGTACATGATATCATGTTCCATGGTTCTGTGATCACCTCCCGCTTTCATAGTTACTGTTCACGCCACAATTTTGTTTCCTGAAGGTCTTTTTATCGTCTGCACGCCAAGTCCTGAATCCATCAATACACATATCGCATTGGCTCAAAAAGCCAGCTTTGATAAGGAAGCAGCCGCACACCATCCTGATGTGCATACAGTAAAAATGTTATAAAATACAAGATACACACTACAAACACAATAGCAGTCGCTTTCCTGCGAACCTTTTGTTCCCTGATATTGCACAATATCAGCGGTATCATGAACAGCTGAGACACCCCGAAATAATAGGAAATCCGCGTCACCACCGGCAAAAAAGAAAAGAAAGTTCCCGTCACCAGCGCCAACAGATTCAATTGGCCATAAAATCGAAGTTCCCGATACCAGCCCTGTGCCTTCCATACATCGCTTGAAAAACTGCCGCTGTCTGCTTCTTTCGCAGATGCATGTACATAGAGAAACCAGAGATAAAAAGCAAGCACCGCCAAGGCCCGCAGCACGCTAAACCAGCTGACGCCTCCCTCAAGAAATACGGTATTCCTGTAAGACGGATACAGCACCAGCGCAAGCTTTAACACCAGACTCTTCCCCACATAACAGGCTGCACTCGCTGCCAGCCCTGCCACAATCTGCCACCGCTTCCACGCAAAGGTGGCCATCCAATACACAGGCAAAACCAACAAGACCGATTTGTGAAATAGCGCCGCAATCAGAATCCAGAACACAAATTTAAGATAATCGTTCTCCAGCACATACTTCATGGAAAAGAATGCTATCGAGAGTGCGAAATAATACCTTACTGTATTAAAGGTCTGAAAATATACCCCCAGCGTCATAAACAGAAAAAAAGTCTGCGAAAAATCTGCACTCTGCCTTGCGAATGCTTTCAGGAAAAATAGCAGCGTGGCAAAAGCAAACACTGCAAACAAAAGTTCATAGTACTCTCCCCCGGCAAGCCCGTACAGGAATCTCACCAGCCAGTTAAATCCCACTTCTGTCACAACATATCCGCCCACAAACGCCTCATGGGCCGTCTCTGTATACTGACCGTAATCGTTGCCAATATCAAAACGAAGCGCCATTACCAGAAAAAGAATGCAAAAAATCCCTGTGATCAGCAATCGGTTCCGAACACTCTTCCTGGTTCTCTGCCCACAAATCCACACTGGTTCACCAGCCTGATAAGGCTGAATCTGATACGCCATCGCACAAGTCACTGCCGCCACGAACAAATAAAATATAATCGAAACGATTCTGTTCAACGCACCGCATGCCTCCTCGTCATAACCCCTCTACCGATTGGATTCCCTTTTTCATCAGTGCCAGCGCATTCTTCTTTGGAATTGTCACACACATCACTTTTCCATGTGCCAAAATGAAGCGCACCGCCATCAGATACGCCATCCCACCGTACAAAAAGTGGTACAGCACACCTCTGTCAATAAAAAAACGATCGGTGTACCCTTGAAACCATGTGGACTCCCGTTCCTGTTCTGCACCGATCTCAACCGGCACCGCATAGACTACAAGACCATATTTCAAACAATCCTTCAAAAACAGGCTGTCCTCCCCATTGCTATACTTCGCCCCTCCTCCAAACAAAAGTGAAAAAGTAATATGTGCCGCATGAATTTTCTCCCGCCGCACCGCAAAGGAGTACGTTGGATAACGCCCGGCATTCCATATGTGGACTCTGTGATATTCCTTTGTATAGTAGGTCGCCCGCGCCTCTCCCACGCGCAGATTAAACAGTAAAAAATCCGCTTCCGGATGCTCCTCAAAGGCATCGAGAACCTTCTTCTCATATCCTTTGTCGTATATGATGTCCTCATCAGCAAACAGGATAATATCACTCTCCGCACGCATCAGCGCATTGTTCCTGCTGAGTCCGACACCCTTTTCCCGGAACTCATAACACTGTATTCGCCTGCCATTGTGTGTGTACTCCTCATATCCAAAGTGATCTGTCTGATTGACAATGATCGCATCGCTTTCCAGATGCATACGCTCCGCCATTGTCGATACATCCTGATTCACAGCTGACACTAATACCTGCAGCTTCATCCCGCTGTCACATCCTTCCTGCCCCAAAATAGTACTCACGCTCACGCTCTATCAATAATTTTTACCAATACACTGCTGCGCATAATAAACCGTAGACCAGATTCTGTCTGCCTGCGTAAGAACAGCCGCCACAACTCTGCCGCCATGCAGCTGTACAAAATCTATTTCATCTGTTATTTTTTCTCTATATGGCCGCCCAAACGGAATGACTGCCATAATCGCACTGTCTCCACCAGAATCTTTCGCCTCTTTTTCCGCGTCATAAAGGCCAAAACGGGAACAGTCCACCAGCCCCCTGTCGCTGATATCCCGCAAAAACGCTGCCGCCTCCTGTCCACCGTCAGCATCCATCAGCAATATCTTTGTATGGTTCTCTGCCAGGAGCTTTAGACCTTCACAAAGCATGTCTGTCTGCCTTTTTTCAATCGGATTATCCTTGTCCGTATAGTGTTTCTTCCGAAAAGTCATCCCATACACAGGAAGCCCCAGCCGCACTGTGATATCCCTTTTCGTATAAAATACAGATCCCATGCAAAAACAAAAAGCTGTCACAAATCCACCGATGCCTGCGGCGATAACAGCTCCCAAAAATGCAGCACGCCACGCAAATAATGGTATCTCTTCCTGCACAATCTCCAAATCTTTTATCTGATAGATAGAGGCAAACTCCTCCATCACCGCACCAAACTCCTCCAAAGCAGTCCGAAGGGCATTCTTAATCTCCTCAACCTGTTTCGCATCCTGTCCCCTGACTGTAATGGTCAGATAGCGGACATCCGAGAAAATGTCAGCCCGTATCATTTCTCTGACCTGACTCCGGTCATACCCATTCCCCAATATCTCCATTGCTCTTCCAAGTATCCCATTGATACCGAGCACATCATTCCATGTATAGGCATTATAATAATTTTTTGCCTCATATTGTCCCTCGGCGAATTGAATATAGTACTCGGTCTCAGACACATAACAGATCTCCTGCATTTTTACCAGAACAATCAGCAGATACAGGCCGCTGCCCACAACGGCACCAGCCACCGCCAAGATAAGTAGTCTGGGCAGTTTTGTCACGAAAACTGTAAACAATGCCCTGCTGTCAACTCCCTGCTGCATCAATCCATTTCCCTCCATCAATCCTTTTTCATCGCAGTTGTCTGATCCTGTTCCACTCCTTCTGTACTCTCCGCCTGAAACAAGATTTTCAGTGTCAGAAGCATCAGCTTTAAATCCAGCCACACACTATAATTCTCAATGTAAAACAAGTCCAGCTTGAGCTTATCGTATGGTGTCGTATTGTATTTCCCATACACCTGCGCGTAGCCGGCCAGTCCCGCCTTCACCTTTGTCCGAAAGGTAAACTCCGGCATGTCCTCCTGATACTGTCTGATAATCTCCGGCCGCTCAGGCCGCGGTCCGATAAAAGACATCTCACCGTTCAATATATTAAAGAGCTGCGGAAGCTCATCAATCCGCACTTTTCTGATCAATCTGCCAACCGGTGTGATGCGGTCGTCGTTCTTAGCTGCCAGCCTTGCCACGCCATCCTTCTCAGCGTCCGGCCGCATACTCCGAAATTTCAGGATTTTAAACTCTCTCATATCGCGCGTACACCTGACCTGCTTATACAGGACCGGTCCGCCGTCGTACAGCTTAATCGCAGCCGCCGTCACCAGCATAAACGGCGATGACACAATCATCAAAAGCAGCGCGCACACAATATCAATCATACGCTTTACGACGCGCTGCTCGATTGTCATCGCATACTCCCGCGTGAGCAAAATCGGCGTGTCAAAGAGATGAAGCTGATCCGACCCCTTAATCATAATATCTGGAATCTTTGGCATCATATATACCCGGATACTTCTGCTGTAACAAAATTTCAGAAGCTTATTGCGCATCGCAGTATCCATATCCCACAGCACAACACCATCATAGCAGGTCACAATCTCCTGCTTCAACGCCTCAAGTCCATCGCTTTCATCGACACATTTTATAATATTGTACTTATCTCTGCGTGTCTCAAACTTCTTTAGAATATCCTCTGTCGGCCGCCCGCCGCTGATAAACAGAAGCTTCTTGGGTGGAAAAAAGCGTTGATAAAGCTTGTGGCTGACAAAAGTCCACACCGCCGACACCGCAATCTGCCCCAGCATCATCAGCAAAAGAGGATATGCCGTGACAAGCCCCAGCGACAGCAGCGATATCTGAAAATAGGATACGACATTGGTACACAACAGTGAGATCACCTGCGAGAAAAAGACATCCATCGGCTTCAAATATCCCACCTTCAGCCCGCCATATGTCGCTGTAAAAAATAACAGCAATATGAAATAAACAGCTGCCAAAAGCCAAAATCCCTTTCTGTGAAAGCTTCGCCACATGCTGCTCTGCATAATGTCATTGTATACTATATGCCAGACATAAATATACAAAATGGTCTGGAAAACAAGTCCGATCAATGACATCTGTAATATAATTGTCCTCTTCGCTGCCTCTATCCGTCCCACTGTCCAGCCTCCAAACTAAATCCGCCGCAAAACTGCCCTGAATGCCCAAAAGCACATGCAGTACATACTTCTGATGACAGGCAGATGCTCCTGCCTGCGGTACAAATTCCATATCCGCCTGACCGCAATCAGTTTATTTGACGACAATGTATCTGCACTTCTTCTATATTTAACCAGATTCTCATTGATACCATATCCTGTCCCATACTTTTTCAGAAGCTGCCACCACGTCGCGGTATCCTCGCTTGCAATATCCGGCATATAGAGATCCGCATCTGCTATTTTATTCCTGTCTATCATCACCGTCGATGTAAAAATCGTTGTATTTTTCAATGCCTGCTGGTAAGTAATGCGCTCTGGCACCTGCACCACTCTCCCAAGTCCAGCGCCGGATGCATCCGCAAACTCATATCCCATAAAGACAAATCCGGCATCGGGATCTTTCGTCTGCTGCACCCTTATAATATACTCCAATTCGCACTTTATCTTATCCGGCATCCAGATATCATCTGCGTCCAGAAAGCAGAGATACTGTCCCGACGCCTCCTGGATGCCGCGGTTTCTTGCCCTCGCAGCGCCGCCGTTCTCATCCTGTACAATCAACCTGATGCGCGGGTCCTCTCTGCTCTTCTGACGGATGATCTCCCGGCTTGTGTCTGTTGAGCAGTCGTCTACCAGCAAAAGCTCCCATTCCGCATAAGTCTGTCTCTGCACATAGCCAATCGTCTCTGCAAGAAACTGCCCCGCATTATACACCGGCACAACAATGCTTACAAGTCCAGGTTTCCTGTCTATCATTCTATATCTCTTCCTTAATCAAATATTTCGGTCTGTCCTTCACTTCCATGTACATCTTGCTCATATACTGCCCCATGATACCAAGACACAACAGCTGCACGCCGCCAATCAGGGAGATAATACACATCATGGAAGGCCAGCCTGCCACCGGATCTCCATAAATCAGCGCCCTGACAAAAATAAAGATCATAAAAACAAAAGCCACAAAACAAAACAGAATCCCAAACACCGAAGCAATTGACAACGGCGCTGTTGAAAATGCCATAATCCCATCGAGAGAATACACGAAAAGCTTCCAAAAAGACCACTTGGTCTCGCCAGCTACCCGCTTCACATTCTCATATTCAATCCACTTGGTCTGATAGCCAACCCATCCAAAAATCCCCTTGGAAAAACGGTTGTACTCCTTCATCGCCAAGATCGCATCTGTCACCTGTCTTGTCATCAGCCGATAGTCCCTTGCACCATCGACAATCTCCGTCTTTGAGATTTTTCGCATCAAACCATAGAACCGTCTGGCAAAAAATGAGCGAATGGGCGGTTCGCCCTTTCTGTCCACACGTCTGGTTGCTACTGAGTCATACCCCTGTTCAATGTAGCCATACATCTCTGGTAAAATTGCCGGCGGATCCTGCAGATCCGCATCCATCAATACCGTAAAATCTCCAACCGCCTTCTCAAGCCCCGCAATAATGGCAGCCTCCTTGCCGAAATTTCTGGAAAAGGACACCAGATGCACTCTCTCATCTTTTTCCCGAAGTGCCTTTACAGCTGCTACTGTGCCATCCCTCGAACCGTCGTCCACAAATATAAACTCAAACTCCACATCCTTCTCATGAAAAAATGTTTCCTGCTTCACCGTCTCTGTATAGAAATGCGGCACACTCTCTTCTTCATTATAGCAGGGCACAATAATGCTCAAAATTTTTGTATATGCCTTCAACTGCCTTTTCCTCCAATTAATCTCCACATCTGAAAAATCCGACAATCTTTCCTATAACCTCTGTATTGGTAGGTCTTATCGTTCCGTCGCCATAGATTTCTTGAAAAACCATTTTCAATGTATCTTGCTCTCCCCTGTTCCATGCGGTCTCTATCGTATTTCGTATCGCACGTTCCACCTGTTTGTCTGTCGTATGAAAACGTTTTGCCACTTCGGGATACAAGCGCTTCGTGACCGAGTCCAAGACCTCAGGCTCCTGATATGCTATCCACACTGCTTCCCGCAGATAGCGATATCCTTTCTGCCTTGCCTGAAATCCGCATTTAACCATATGGTATGTAGTTCGTTTATAGATATTTACCCTCGAACATTCACCATCCATATTTACTTTATCACACCCTAATTCGACTGCACCGCACTGCGCAAACAACAGTGATTATCGCACCTGCTCTGCGCCTGTCATCAGTCAACCATATCGCCGCTCCCTTTTTTCTTTATAGTCTGGCTTTCTCCACATTCTCCTTAAACCAATTGTAGGCAAGCTGTACTCCTTCCTCAAGCTCTACCTTGTGCGTCCATCCAAGATTATGGAGCTTTGTCACATCTGTAAGCTTTCGCGGTGTCCCATCCGGCATATCCTGATTCCACACAATTTCTCCCTGGTAGCCGACCACACGCCGAACAGTCTCCGCCAACTCCCTGATTGTTACTTCCTTTCCTGTGCCAATGTTGACATGCTGCTCTCCATCATAATGTTCCAGCAGAAATACGCAGGCATCCGCCATGTCATCCACATACAAAAATTCACGCAGTGGTGTGCCTGTTCCCCACAGTTCCACGCTCGATGCATTGTCCCTCTTCGCATCATGGAATTTCCGGATCATCGCGGGCATAACATGAGAACCGGACAAATCATAGTTGTCATAGGGACCATAGAGGTTTGTCGGCATACAGCTGATAAAATCATCTCCATACTGCCTCTTATAAAATTTGCACATCTCCAATCCGGAAATCTTTGCAATCGCATACGCCTCGTTTGTCTCCTCCAGAGGACCTGTGAGCAGTGCATCCTCAGGAATTGGCTGCGGTGCCATCCTCGGATAAATACAAGTGCTTCCCAGAAATAGAAGCTTTTTGACATGATATTCATGACAGCACTGAATCACATTGCACTGAATCTGCATATTCTCATAGACAAACTCTGCCGGCGCTGTATTGTTGGCATTGATTCCACCGACCTTTGCCGCTGCAAGGACTACCACATCGGGTCGCTCCGCCTCAAAAAAATCCCTCACCGCCTGCTGACTCGTCAGATCAAGTTCCCTGTGTGTTCTTCCAATCACATTGGTATATCCCTTTGCCTCAAGGTTTCTCACTATAGCAGAACCCACCAGTCCCCGATGCCCTGCTACATATATCTTATCAGACTTATTCATTGCTTCCTCCGTCTTAATATTTTTCTAATAATAAGATATCACGCTCATTCAACGCCTTCCGCCGTTGAAATGTCACGCTTTATTTTGTACTGTGCACACGACATACCTGCGACTTCCCTCAGGTCAGCATCCATCATCATGGATACCAATCCTCTAAAATCCACCTTTCGCTTCCAGCCAAGCTCCTTCTCCGCCTTTGTCGGATTTCCCCACAAAAACTCCACTTCTGCCGGCCGGTAAAACTCAGGATTGACATCGACAAGCTGCTTCCCTGTCTCTGCGTCATAGCCTTTCTCGTTGACGCCCTCACCTTCCCAGCGGATGATAATGCCAAGCTCCGCAAACGCCGCCTCGACAAACTGGCGCACTGTATGTGTCTCATTGGTTGCGAGCACATAATCCCCAGGAGCATTCTGCTGGAGCATCAGCCACATCCCTTCCACGTAATCGCCCGCAAATCCCCAGTCTCTCTTGGCATTCATATTTCCCAAAGAAAGCTTGTCCTGCTTTCCAGCGATGATATTTGCGATGGCAAGTGTGATTTTCCTCGTCACAAAGTTCTCGCCCCGCCGCGGGGATTCATGGTTGAATAAAATGCCATTACATGCAAACAGATTGTAGGACTCTCTGTAATTTACCGTAATCCAATAAGAATACAGCTTTGCCACACCATATGGGCTCTTTGGATAAAATGGCGTCGTCTCACTCTGCGGCGCCGTCTCTGGAAGTCCGCCAAAAAGCTCTGATGTAGAAGCCTGATAATACCTGCAGTTCCCGCCGTTGACCCGGATTGCCTCCAGCAGCTTCAGCGTACTGACACCGGTTGCGTCCGCAGTGTACTCTGGAACCTCAAATGACACACCCACATGGGACTGTGCGGCAAGATTGTATACTTCGGTCGGCCTGATCTCACCGATAATCCGCATCAGATTGGAAGAGTCTGTCGTGTCTGCAAAATGCAGGAAGAATTTAACTTTGTAGTACTCTGATTTGATCAGATGATCGATACGCATCGTGTTTGATATACTATGTCTTCTGATCAGTCCGTGAACTTCATACCCTTTTGCGAGCAAAAACTCTGCCAGATAAGAGCCATCCTGTCCTGTGATTCCGGTGATCAATGCTATATTATTCATATAAAACCTGTTTCCTTTCTATCTGTTTTGAGGAACGATTCGTCCATCTCTTCCCGTCCCTCCCTGATCACAATTACCAAATTATGTCATCTCTAGTATACATATACTTTGTCAGAATGACAAGCTTTTTATATATTCTGCAATCGCCTTTTCCCAATCTGCAAACATGTAATCTGTCGTAAGTTTTAACATATAGTTCTCCAATACAGAATACGCCGGCCGCGGTGCCACAATGCCAGTAGTATTCTTGTCATACTGCTCTGTTGTGACAGTCTCAACGACTGTGGACTTCCCGGCAAGGCGGAAAATCTCCCTGGTAAAATCAGCCCAGTTCGTAACACCCTCACAAGTACCATGAAACAGACCAAAATTGTCCGTCGGCAGCAGATGCGCAATCGCTCCTGCAAGCTCGTCCGCACTCGTAGGCGAGCCAAACTGGTCGCCAACCACAGTTACCTTGTCATGCTTTTCCGACAAGCCAAGCATTGTTCGCACGAAATTCTTTCCATCGCCATACAGCCATGCTGTGCGGACAATGAAATACTCTCTTGCAAATTCTTTGACAAAAGCTTCACCGGCAAGTTTCGTCTTTCCATACACAGCCTTTGGATTCGGAACATCAAATTCCGTATATGGCGTGCTGGCCTGTCCGTCAAATACATAATCCGTGGAGATATGCATCAGTTTTGCATGGTATCTCGATGCCGCAATACTTAGATTTCTCGGTCCGATCGCATTGATCCGATATGCATTGTCAACATCCGTCTCACAGCCGTTTACATTCGTATGCGCCGCACAGTTGATGATTGCATAGGGTTTCACCTCCGCCACAAACCGATCCACCGCATCAATCTTCGTAATGTCAAGCTCTCCGACATCCGTATTCACGCACGCATACTCTGTACTATCCTGATATATTTTGTTGATCGCACGCCCAAGCTGTCCGTTGCAGCCTGTGACAATAATTTTTTTCACCATACCCGTCTACCTGCTTTCCTTACCTGATATTGTTATCTTTTCTCATAAAACCTGAGTCTATTCACTGCGCTGCACAAGACTTGCGCTTCGAAATCTTCCAAAGCCTTCACATAAAATTAGTCCGAAGCAGCTTCGGACTAATTTCTTTTCTACTCGCCTAAGCCGTCCTCTATGACTTTTATCATAGTTGACAAAGCCTCATTCTCATCTGAACCGTCACAAAAAACCTCAATCTCGTCGCCGCTCTTGATGCATGCTCCAAGTACGCTGAGCACACTCTTGGCATTTGCTGTATTTCCGCGGAATGTAAAGGTTATCAGTGAGCTAAACTGCATCGCTTCCTTACACAAAATTCCTGCCGGGCGCAAATGCAGCCCTGTCGGGTTCTTAATAACTACTTTCTGACTTACCATAACCCACACCTCCGAATCGTAGAACTAAGGAACTATTCAAAAGTAATTTCTTAACAGTTCCTAAACAACTGTGTACCTTAAAGCATAACATTCTGTATCAACTCTGCAAGCTCCCGGGCTTCCTTCTCAATCAACTGCTGGTCTTTCCCCTCAATCATCACACGCACCAAAGGTTCCGTCCCCGAAGGCCGGATCAACACTCTGCCCTCATCCGCAAACTTCTCGCTCACATGTTTGATCGCATCTGCAATTTCTGTGTATTCCATATAGCTGTTCTTCTTGTGATTAGGAACTTTCGCTCCGACAAGCGCCTGTGGCAATACCGTCATGATGGTTGCAAGCTCAGAAAGTGATTTCCCCGTCTCGACCATCACCTGCAGTAAATGCAGTGCACTCAGCAGACCATCCCCTGTCGTATTTTCATCGAGAAAGATAATATGTCCTGACTGCTCTCCGCCAAGGTTTGCACCAATCTCAAGCATTCTCTCCAATACATACCGGTCCCCTACCTTCGTCTGCTCAATATTGATGCCACATTCCTTCCCCATAAGGAAAAATCCGAGATTGCTCATCACTGTGGCAACAATCGTGTTGTCCCTCAATGTGCCCTTTGACTTCATATGATTGCCGATAATAGCCATGATCACATCGCCGTCCACCTGCTTGCCATTTTCATCTACCGCAAGAAGTCTGTCAGCATCGCCGTCAAACGCCAGACCCACATTGGCCTTTTCATAAACAACCCGCGCCTGAAGCTCTCCCATATGTGTCGAACCACAGTTCGCATTGATATTTGTCCCATCAGGATTATTGTGTATCGCCACGATATTTGCGCCGAGTTCCTTCAATGTCTCAACCGATGTGTAAAAAGAAGCTCCCTCCGCACAGTCAACCACAATTTTCATACCACTCAGGTCGACCGGAACAGCGTGTACGGAATGATTGATATACTCCTCCCTCGCATCTGTGCGGTACTTAATCTTTCCCACACTTGGCCCTGTTGGAAACTGGATATCCTTCAAGCCGCTGTGAATCAACTCCTCAATTTCATCCTCCAGAGAGTCCGGCAGTTTAAATCCGTTTCCATCGAAGAATTTGATCCCGTTGAACTCGACTGGATTGTGAGAAGCAGATATCACAACACCCGCATCAACTCTGTATTTTTTGGTCAGATAGGCAATTGCCGGTGTGGGAATCACACCCACATACACTACATTTGCCCCGACAGAACAGGCTCCTGCCATCAGGGCATTTGCCAGCATATCACCCGAAATGCGCGTGTCGCATCCCACCATGATCGTCGGCTTATGTGCATTCTCCTTCGACAAAACATATGCTCCTGCCTGCCCCAGCTGCATCGCAAGCAGCGGTGTCAGTTCATCATTTGCCACGCCTCGTACTCCATCTGTTCCAAATAATCTAGCCATCTCTTCCAATCCTCCAAAACTTATTCAATATTATTCTCATCATCGTCTACTTCGTCAACAATTTCTTCCAATACAATCGTCATCTGATAAGTACGATCCAGTTTCACATTCTCAGGGAGATTGAATGTGATATCTCCCTGATAGATTCCCACAGACCACTCTGGAAGTCCCAGATTCTCGAGAAGACCATTCATATCAACCACACCAATCACATTCTCAGCATTCACTGCATCGACTGCCGCCTTTGTCCCTGATATGCGAATCTTGTAATCCTCCTGGTCTTCTACTTCCCGCAATGTCAAATTTAGATTTTCCGGCTTGTTTCCCGCCGCAAAATTCCTTGCAGGTATCGAAAGCTCCTTTGACACAATCTGCTCAATGCCAACTGTCACACTCACATTACCGCCAAAACTGCTGTCCGCAAACTGTACCCCTGTGGGAAGATATTTCTTGATATTGACTATTGCAGTCATATTCTCAGTCATACCCTCCACACTGAGTGCGGGATCCGATACAACAATTCTCGATACGCCCTCCAAGGCACTGCTCCTGCCCGCAATCGTGACCGTCTCAGGCATACTAAATACCTCATCACTCACCACATATCCGGCTGCCGGCTCATCTGGAATCGCAAAACTTAGCTGAACTACTTTTGTGGCATAAATGGTCACAGACACATTTACCGTTGTTATATTCATCTTAATGGAACTATTCTTAATCTCATTGTTCGCAGCATCATAGAGCTTTAACTCGACACTTGTGTCGATATCAGAGGAAGAGCCATCAACATTCGCCACTGCTTCGACATGGTCTATCTGCTTAATTAAGGACTCTGGTCCGGAAAGTCTGACAACATTCTGACTCGGCTTGATCCCTCCAACCACATATCCAGCTGCTGGCTCACCCGACGTAGATACATTGATCGGCTTCTGGTCTCGCAGCACATTCTCAATGGAAAGTTTCACACTGTCAATGTTTGTCTTGAAATCAAGCTCTGAATTGCTGCGCACACTGTATGCTTTGATTCCCACAGTATTCATAAAGGTAAGCTCTGACATGTCCGCGACTGCTTTGATGTCCTCCTTTGAAATGTATGAAAGCACTGTTCGTTTTCCTTTCACAGTGACATTGACTGTATCTGTCCCGTCAAGCACATCATACACCTTTCCTTCATTTGTCACCAATTCCGCGTTTATAATCTCGACCGGTATATTGTAATACGTATCTGTATCAATCGGGTCGTTGATATTGTCTACCGCAACCCACAGCCCGCAGGATACGATCACTGCCAGAATCTTCAGTCCAAAATTGTTCGTGACCATCCTAATCGCTTTCTTCAATATACTATTTTTCATCTTTAGCCCTACCTTTCCAGAGCCTGCGCTTCTTGTTATCCTCCACTTCCTTATTCTGTATCATGCCAATCTTTTCCCGCAATCCATTGGCATCAAGATTGCGGTACAGTTTTCCTTCATAAGTGACACTGACATGACCTGTCTCCTCCGACACAATAATCGTGAGCGCATCTGTCACCTCTGATATCCCCACTCCTGCACGGTGTCTTGTTCCCAGTTCCTTACTGATTTCCATATTGTCAGACAATGGCAGATAACAAGTCGCTGATACCACTCTGTTCCCACGTATGATCACCGCACCGTCATGAAGAGGCGTATTATGTTCAAAAATATTGATGAGAAGCTGGCTGGAAATCAGTCCATCCACCTCAATACCCGTTCTCTCGTATTCCGTGAGCAGTACATTCTGCTCAATCACCATAAGCGCTCCTGTCTTGACTTTGCCCATCTCAAAGCTCGCCTTCACCAGATCGTTAACGGTCTTGTCAGAGAAACGTTCATCGGTTGCCTTTTCAAACGTGATCAGATTTGTGACAAAGCTCTTCCGTCCAAGCTCTTCAAGCGCATGCCGAAGCTCTGGCTGGAGAATCACAATCACCGCAGTGACTGCAAGACTCAGCACATGTTCCACGATCCATATAATTGTGTGCATCTTAAACAGCAGCGCCAACACAATAAACGCTATGATAATGATGATTCCCTTCATAAGAAGCCACACTTTGGTATGCTTTATCCATGCCATGATTTGATACAGCAAAAAGGATATAATGATAACCTCCACTATATCCTGCCATCTAATATTAAAACTGCGCAATGACAAAGTCTCTAAAAATGAACGAAAACGTTCAAGAATCATATCCATTTTGCTCCATCCCTCTTATCTATCCCTCTTGTGCTCCCTAACCGCTTTTTCAGGCACTCTGATTGTCTTCACCCGTTTTTGCGGCGCCGCTACCGTATTCTTGGGAACAGCTTTCACATAATAATAATACTCATCATCCTCAAACTGCACATACTCTGTGCGCGAGTAATCCACATTGAAAACAAAGAATTCCAATATTTTTACCAGTACGACTGATACGACACTTCCGACGATCAGCCCGCCAATCGAGAGATTCGTATTGTACATCAAATCCCCAAACAGCAATATCATCACATCCAACAGCGCACCTGTGATCATGGCAATCGTCCATGCATAATCTACACTGAGTCTTCTGATAAAATACACGACGATCACCGTAGCCACAAAGGCCACAAGTGTTACATACATGGTCTTATTTCCCATCATTCCATCAATGATATAGCGGAATTTCTCCAGGGTGCCATCCTTCTCAAAAGAATTCAGCACCGACGCACTGTTTATCAAATAACTCACTGTGTAGTATACAATCGCCCCACTTGCCACTGACACTGCTGATACCGGCGTCCCTACCAACCCCATCGCAATGGGCATCGCATAGGGAATCTTCAAGATAAAGCAAAGTGGTGTGAGCAGTATGGCTATTGTGTCTTTTGACGAAAACCGAAAATAAAGAATAAACAGCAGAAAAAATACGACAAATACCACCAGCGCACTTTCCATTGAAAATTTATACAAATGTCCAAGTGTCACTCCTGCTGCCACAAACACAATAAAATTCATCGGCAAAACAGAGCACATCAGTGCAAGTACCAGCACAACTGCTGATTTCTTCAATTCACTCATATAGCCAATACTGCTGTTGATCATAACCAACGTCACCACAGCCAGCAAAAACTTAAAAACTGGCGTGAGATACAGCTCAAATTTACTGTAAAATTTTCTTAATTGTTCCCTAAAAACCAAAAGGTTTGTCATAATTATTTCCTCTCCAACCTTATTTACCAATCCCAAAAATTATTTTTTTGTCTCCCTTTCATACATGTACTCAAGCTTTTTGAGATTGTTGTAATATGTCTTAAGGCTCTTTTTCGCCTTTGTATACCGATAGGTATATACTCCATATGAAATCAATGCATATGCCGCTGTAAAGATCAGATAATAAATAATCACTGACTTCGCAAAACCGAACAGATCCATCTTATAGATATCTGCCATAAAAACTTCGAAATCATAAAAGATAAACATTGCAAATATAATAACATATGCAATTGTTGCACCAATAATGGATTTAATGACCTGCAGTCCAATATAATCACCGCGGAAATAGTTGCTGATCGCAACATTTTTTCTTCCCTCAACAGCTTCATAGCATGCCATTTTTGTCATTAATCTTATTCTTTCTTCATTTAACATAATTCTTTCCTTAAGCAATCCTGCTCATCCAATTGTGTTTGTGCGTTCTCCGCCGCAGTCTACTGCCTGTCAAGAAATCGCATCTTATTTCCTGTCGACTGGGCCTTCTTTGGTTCTGCCTGAATAGTCTTTGGTCTCTCCATCACGCTCGACAGGTTATTTGTCATTTCCCGCTTACACTTCTCACAATACTTTCCCGACCGAATCATCTCACCACAGTTCTCACAGGGAATTTTCACCGGAGAATCCGCTGTGAACTCAAGGCGCTCCTCGCGAATCCACTGCTGAATCTGTCCTGGTTCAACTTCACACGCCTCTGCTACCTCCTTGATCCCCGCCATATGATTTTCCCGGATATACTTCTTTACTTCCTGAAACTTCTCCTCAATCTTTTCCCTGCATGCCGGGCAGATTGGTACTCCCATCATGTGATTAAAAAGTTTTCCACATTTTCTGCAATTTCTAACATCCATTCAAAATCCCTCCATTGATAATTTATATTCCTACATTCCTTCTCCGATGCAGAGTGCAATGAAATAAACCGACTTCACTCCATGCCGCTTTAACTCCATAGCAACGGCATCCACTGTACTCCCCGTCGTATAAATGTCATCGACAAGAATAACTTTATTTAATTTTACAACATTTGTGCTAATATTGAAAGCCTTTTTCAAATTATTTTGTCTTTCCTGTGTGGTAAGTTCCTTTTGCGGTACTGTTTTCCTGACTCTTTTCACTAATTTTTCATGCATCGCTATCCCTGTAAGCCTTGACAACTCTGCTGCGACAAGTTCTGCCTGATTATAGCCCCTGCTCCTCTTCCTCGCTGTATGGACCGGAATCGGAATAATGGAATCAGCTCCCATCAATTCAATCTCATTGGAAAGTCTCTCATAGATATCCTTTGCATAAAATGCCGCGTACTCACATCTTTTTCGGTACTTGAAACGGTAAATACTCTTTTTCATACTCTGATAATCATAGAGCGCATAACCATAATCATACACATGCCTCCTTTGCATACAGTCATGACAGAATTCTCTGGAATCCCCCATTAGCTGCTTTCCGCACCGTCTGCACCGTGGCTCTGTAATATACTGCGGCTTTGTCCTGCACCGATTGCAGATCAGTCCTTCCCCCATCGGAACAATGTCGTCACACACCGGACACCGACGCGGAAATACCATATTGACCAACATACCTCTTATCCCAAATCCTGATTCATGATCTCGCATATTCTATCCTTTAAACCTGTATATCGTTTCTGCTCATTTTCGTTTGCAATCATCTGATTGACAGTCTCTCTGCTTCCAAGAATTGTCACACAGTTTCTCGCCCTCGTAACCCCAGTGTAGAGCAAGTTCCTGTTCAATAACATCCTTGGTCCCGTCAGCAGCGGCATAATCACTGCCGGATACTCGCTGCCCTGTGATTTGTGTATCGTAACCGCGTAGGCAAGCTCAATCTCGTCAAGTCCGTTCACCGGATAGGTGACCCTGCGCAGGTCATCATATTCCACGATAACCGTCCTGGCCGTCTCATTGATTTCTTTTATGATACCCACATCGCCGTTAAAGACACCTTGTCCACTGTCTACTGCGATTCCATATTTGCTGACAATCTCCCACTCCAGCTGATAGTTATTCTTAATCTGCATTACCTTGTCACCCTGACGAAACACCCCTTCGCCATGTACTAATTCCAATTTTTCAGGCGAGGGCGGATTGAGGTAACGCTGCAATATTTCATTTAGCACTTCTACGCCCAATGCTCCCTTGCGCATCGGTGTAAGTACCTGAATATCATAAATTCCGGATTGGACATACTTAGGAAGCTTTTCTGTGATCAGCAGTATCAAATGCTTGTAGATCACATTCACATTATCCCTCTCCAGGAAAAAGAAATCCTTGCTCTTATTGTCAAGCTTAATCGCCTTTCCTTCATTTATATAATGCGCATTGACCACTATATCGCTCTCACCCGCCTGCCGAAATATCTTTGACAGCACGACAGTGGCAATGTGCCCGCTTTCCATTAAATCTTTGAGAACCTGCCCTGGTCCGACCGATGGCAGCTGATTTCTGTCCCCGACCATCACAAGTCTTGTTCCCGGTGCAATCGCTTTTAGCAGCGCCTGAAACAAATGAATATCCACCATCGACATCTCATCGATGATGACAACATCCGCCTCCAGCGGATTCAGTTCATTTTTCTCAAAATGCACTGCGGACGGCTGCTTATCACCTGACATATCGCCATTCAACTCCAAAAGCCGATGTATCGTCTTTGCCTCAAATCCAGTTGCCTCCGTCATGCGCTTGGCTGCCCTTCCCGTCGGCGCTGCGAGAAAAATATCCATGCCCTCCTGCTCAAAATAGTGGATAATCATATTGATTGTGGTTGTCTTTCCAGTTCCAGGGCCTCCGGAAAGAATAAATATGCCATTTTGAACTGCCTCAATCACAGCTCTTCGCTGAAGCGTGTCCAGCTCCATATGGCTGACATCCTCCAGTTTCTTAATCTTTTTCTCAAGCCGATCCAGCTCCACTTTGGTAAAACGCTCTGCCCCATCAAACGCCTGCTGCAGTTCAAACAGCATCCTTGCACAATTTAACTCTGCGTAATAAAAGCTCATACCATAGATGCATTTCATTTTCTGAGCGTTTTCCAATTCCTTTTCTTTGATCACAACCTTCTTGTCCATTGCAAGGTTCGTAAGCTGTGGCTCAATCTGCGCTGGCGTCAATCCCAGCATATCAGCGGCCTTCTCCAGCAAAAGCTCCTCTGGCAGAAAGACATGCCCCTCTGTTCCCGCCTGCAGCAAAGTATATAATATTCCGCTTCTGATCCTGTAATCCGAGTCTGTGTGAATACCGATGCGCGATGCAATCTCATCCGCAATACGAAATCCAATCCCTGACACATCCTCCGCCAGTTTATATGGATTTTCCTGCATGACTCTGTACAGCCCCATACCGTACTGCTTGTAGATTTTGGCTGCCAGCGTGTTGGAAATACCATATTTCTGCAAAAAGAGCATGGCATCCCGTGCGTCTTTTTTGTCCTCAACCTGCTCGGCAATCTCTCTCGCCTTCCGCTCACTGATCCCCTTGATCTCAGCAAGTCTGTGCGGCTCTTCCTCTATAATCCGAAATGTATCATCCCCAAAATGCCGCACGATGCGGGCAGCAAGAGCCGCGCCTACTCCCTTGATCGCGCCAGAGCCAAGATAACGCTCCACAGCAAACCTGTCCTCCGGTGCAATCACCTCAAAGCGCTCTACTTTAAACTGTTTCCCATAAACTGCATGCTCAACATAAGATCCCTCGGCCTCAATGCTCTCACCCTCATCCAGATTCGTGAAAATTCCTGTGCAGGTTATCTCCATTTCCTCCACTTTGAGGTTGATCACTCCATATCCGTTCTCTGCATTTTTGTATATAATATGTTCCACAAACCCCTTCAGTTTCTCCAAGATGCCCGTTCCTCCATAATGTAACAGCCGACCTGTTTTTCAAACAAGGTCGGCTGCTTTTTTCATTCCTCTGAAAGCGCTTCCGGCTGTACTACGCCGATACCGTAATTGCGCTTCATCTGCTCATACAGAATATTTGCCAGTCCCAATCCGTCGCCATCTGTCACATTATCACAAAGCTCCTGCACTGCAAAATCCTTAAAATAATCTACCATCTTTGTCGCATACCCATCTTCTTTGTCATCCGAGAAAACTTTTGTTGTTTCCATCATCGCATTAAAGACCTGCTCCACAAAGTATGACTCAAACTCCTTACACGCCTCCTTGAGCTCCTCCTCATCTGTCACTGTACTGCCGTTTGCAAGCTTGTTTTGCAGTGTCTCGGCCTTGCTGTTGGAAGCCTGACTTGTCATATAGTCCGCATATACAGAACCTACTCCACTGATATCCATACGCATCCTCTCCTCTTTCTTCCTACACCTTATGCCTAGAAAAACTTAGACTGTGTAATTCCCGTCTTCGTGTTTCTTACTATGTTATCTCTTCAACTGGTTTGCCTGCTGAAGCATCTCATCCGAAGTTGTGATGACCTTGGAATTCATCTCATAGGCTCTCTGCGCCACAATAAGATTTACCATCTCATCGGCGATCTGTACGTTAGAACCCTCTAAGTATCCCTGAATTATTTTTGTCTTGGGCAGATTATCATTTTCAGCCTCATTCATCGCCTCACCACTTGCCGCTGTCTCCGAGAACAAACTGTCCCCCTCTTTGTTCAAGCCTGCTGGATTGTTGAACTGCCACAGTCCGATCTGGATATCCAGACTCCGCGGCACACCATCTTCATCCGGATAATACAATGTACCATCCCTCTGTCCGACTGTAATCTTGCTAGTGACAATGTCCTCATCCTCAAGAATTATTGGCTCTCCTTCGGAATCTAGCACAGGAAGCCCGTCTGTCGTTTCCAACGTAATCCCCTGGGGACCGACAGCAAAAACAAAATTACCATTTCGCGTATAATATGTATTTCCGTCCGCGCCCCTTATCCCGAAAAAGCCACGTCCGTTTAATGCAAAATTCGATGTTCCAGGTGTCTCGAGCAGGCTTCCATCTGTAAAGATAGAAGTAATCGAAGAATTTCTGACACCCAGGCCTACCTCTGCACCAATTGGTTTGTTTTCTCCGTTCGCAGTAGTAGTTCTTGTCTGTATCGTTTGATATAATAGTGATTTAAACTCCATAACCTCTGACTTGTAGCCCGTCGTATTTACATTCGCGAGATTATTCGCAATATTATCTACGTTTAACTGCTGTGCAATCATACCCGTTGCACCTGTCCATAAAGATCGTACCATTTATCTTTCCCTCCTGCTATTCAAACTCTTCCTATATATTAAACTCTACTCAAAGACATCGTTTTTTCAAGTGTATCATCGAAGGTCGTCAACATTTTCTGGTTTGACTCATACTGCCTTGAAATTGTTATCATGTTTACCATTTCTTTGACAACAGATGCATTTGACATCTCGAGATATCCCTGGTGAATTTCAGGATCCTCCGCATCTAATTCCACTGCACCTTCCTTGGCATCCCACATCGTCTCACCGTAATGAGTCAGATAATTGGTATCTTCAAAATCCGATATTTTGAGGCTTGCCACAAGTCTGTCGTCCTGGTATATATCTCCAGACCGGTCAAACACCGTAGAGCCTGCTGTAGTTGAGAGCTGAATCCTTCCGTTTTCACCAAGAACATAATCGCCGTCCTTTGTCACCAGATAACCGTCCTTTGTGATTGTAAAACCTCCATCTCTCGTATATTTTGTAGAGGTCTCACCAGATTTATTGGTAAACTCAATATTGAAAAACCCTTTTCCACCAAGTGCTATGTCATACGTATTTCCAGTATCCCTGAGTGACCCCTGTGAGAAGTCTGTGTAAGTCTCCCCTATTTTCACTCCAAGACTCATATTTCCAAGTCGCTTCGGAGTGTTTGGATTTTCAGACAAATCCTTGATTTTGACAGCCATCACTTCCGCATAAGCCTGGCTTGTGGATCCTTCCTTCTTAAATCCAGTCGTATCTGCATTTGCCAGATTGTTCGACATGATATCCATTCTGTACTGCTCATTCAGCATACCTGTGTATGACGTATATAGACCTCTAAGCATAAGTTCCTCCTAATCCGCTGCATTGCTTCCATATTTCAGATCCAACATCTGCAAGAGAAACTCCATCTGCCAATCACTCATCCCTGCCACCTGCGAGAAACTCCACATACTTGCCCGTACCTATGGCAACTGCAGTCATGGGGTCCTCAGCAGTCATCGTATTGATACCCGTCCTCGACTCGATCAGATCCTCCAGTCCGCAGAGCAGACTCCCGCCTCCTGTGAGCACGATACCTCTGTCAGCGATATCTGCTGCCAGCTCGGGCGGAGTTTTCTCGAGAACACTGTGGATTGTATCAATGATCTGAGAGGTTGTCTCACGAAGCGCCTCCTCTGTCTCCTCAGAAGAAACTCTGATCGTCTTCGGAAGGCCTGTGACAAGATTACGCCCCCTCACATCCAGATAATCGATCTCTGGTCTCTTAAATGCTGAACCAATTTTAATTTTAATGTCTTCTGCTGTTCTTTCACCAATCAAAAGATTGTGCTTTTTTCTCATATATCTGACAATGGCCTCATCGAAGTCATCGCCTGCGACCTTGATGGATGCACTGACTACTGTGCCGCCAAGCGATATCACTGCAATATCAGAAGTACCTCCTCCGATATCCACAATCATATTCCCACAAGGCTTTGAGATATCAATTCCCGCACCGATTGCTGCCGCAATCGGTTCCTCGATGATCTTGACATCCCTTGCGCCTGCCTGATACGTAGCATCCTCCACTGCCTTTTTCTCCACCTCTGTGACGCCGCTCGGTACACATACAGCGATAATCGGCTTTCTGAAAGTCTTTCTGCCCAGCGCTTTCTGGATAAAGTGCTTCATCATCTGCTCTGTCACTTTATAATCAGAAATAACCCCTTGTCTGAGCGGTCTGACTGCAACGATGTTTCCCGGCGTTCTGCCAAGCATCAGCCGCGCATCCTCTCCGATCGCTTTTATTTTCTGTGTATCCCTGTCAAAGGCAACAACGGAAGGCTCTTTTAGTACGACGCCTTTCCCCCTGATATAAACTAATATACTCGCAGTTCCAAGATCGATTCCAATATCTGTGTATTGCATGGCTGTATGCCCCTTTCTTTGAATTCAAATTTGTCAAACTGGTAAAATCAAGTCATTTATCATTAGCTTTAACGCATAATCTCCTGATAACTTATTATTCCCATTACAGTCATATCTATGAAGACATACTGTAACTACGTTATTATAACCTAATTTAACCATTTTTCAAAGGGTTTTCATACTTTTTTTACAATAAAAAACTTTTGGAATCTCAAATAGTGTCACCAAAGTGGTTTACAGTAACTATATCGGCCGTTTTTTCACAATACTTTAGTTATTTTCAAAATATTATGTAAATTTATTATATTATCTGACAACTTATTTGTAAAGCATTTTATGAAAAAAGCTGCCACAAATGAAAACAATTTGTGACAGCTTTATCCTATCAATTATGCCTCGGAATATTCATCGTACATGCTTGCCGAAGCTGCTGATGACATTGTACATCTTCCGTCAAATGCTGCTCCCTCATCAATGACAAGGGAACCTGCTATGATATTTCCTTCAAGCTTACCTGGAGCCAACAGTTCCAATTTCCCCTGTACCGTAATATCTCCATCCACTCTTCCAGAGATGATGACGCTCTGTGCAGAAATGTTTCCTTTTACCTGTCCGTCTGCGCTGAGAATCAATTTCTTCTCACAGGAACAATTTCCATTGATGATACCATCTATTCGAACCGTTTCGGCTGAAGTCAAATCGCCATCAAAGGTAGTCTCCTTTCCGATCACCGTGCTGACCTTCTCTCGTGCATCCTCTGCATACGCAGATCTTTTTCCCTTTCCTAACATGTTATCCTCCTTTTAACCTTTTGCTTCCAATACCAACAGCGGATCGATCACCTGTTCCCCGTAAATGACCTGATAGTCAAACTGTGTATCGTTTCCATTAATAATTATCAATGTGTCCCGAATCTGCACCTGCTGCCCTGTCTCTGCCTGCACATTCGCTTCCTGCTGACACATATACCGTGACCGGTAGCCATTCCCATGGTCAATTTCGATAACAATCGGATATGTATCATCAGAGCCGACGGAGGTCACTGTCCCATCTCCTGCTGCAATAATATGTTCCTCTGCCTGTGCACTGATCGAGATATACGGATGTTCCTCCGAATAGGACTCCTTCAAAAGCCCCCCTGAGGTGCAAGGGTATTGACTTGGTATGGAAGTATCCTTTCCCGCTTCATTCTGTGTATTTTCTTCTGTCTCAGTCATCTCTGCCATTTCAGATTTTACGTTCTCAGCCTGTCTGTACAATTCATTCTCTTCTGCAAGGGCAGCATTCTGGGCACTTAATGTCTCTTTTTCACTTTCCAGCCGCTTTACCTGCTGCTCACTTTCTGTCAGTTTTCTCCGAAGCTCCGCCTCGTTCCTGTAGTGTGTTCCTGACCGGTAGATATTCCATGCAAAAGTGATACAGATTAGCAGCATCAAAACAATGATGAGACGCAGTGTCCTGAGTGTAAGATGAAACTGTCTGGTATCTTTTCCTGTGTTGGAGACAAGTAGAAGCGAAAAGGATTCCTTGCGCTTGTGTTTTTGCTGTTTCATAAAAATCTCCATTCTGCCAAAAAATGATTCTTGCAATGATGTAACTGGTCGAAATCTGCCTGACCGTTGTCTTCTGTCAAACTTTGCACTCACTAGTCATTCTGTTCCGACCTATTACAACTATGTTACAATTCTATCACAAATTTACAAAATGTCAAACCTAAGACACTTATTTTCAGAAGTCTTTTATTGGTAAATTCTTTTGTCCGGGAAAGAAACGCTGCTGTTTGCTCATTCGCTTTTTATCTTTTTGCTCTGTCCAGCATTCTTTTTATATAAATTCCTGTGTAGGAATGGGGGCACTTGGTAATATGCTCCGGCGTTCCCTCGGCAATCACCGTGCCACCGTTATCCCCTCCTTCTGGTCCAATGTCAATGATATAGTCTGCTGTCTTGATCACATCAAGATTGTGCTCAATGACAATCACCGTGTTACCGCCCTCCGCAAGACGCTGCAAAATCTCAACAAGTTTATGCACGTCCGCAAAATGAAGTCCTGTCGTGGGCTCATCCAGAATATAGATTGTCTTTCCTGTACTTCTGCGGCTAAGCTCCGTCGCAAGCTTAATGCGCTGCGCTTCCCCTCCTGACAATGTCGTTGACGGCTGTCCAAGTTTGATATAGGACAGCCCCACATCATACAATGTCTCAATCTTTCTCTTAATAGAAGGAACTGGATCAAAAAATGTCATTGCCTCCTCAACAGTCATATCCAGCACATCGTAGATACTCTTTCCTTTATATTTTACATCGAGCGTCTCTCGGTTGTAGCGTTTTCCCTGACAAACCTCACAAGGCACATATACATCTGGTAAAAAATGCATCTCAA
Organism: uncultured Lachnospiraceae bacterium; assembly: GCA_947178145.1. Lineage (GTDB taxonomy): Bacteria > Bacillota > Clostridia > Lachnospirales > Lachnospiraceae > COE1. The sequence goes on from CAMWXE010000002.1 coordinate 94,737, forward strand.
TCTTGATAATGCCGTCACCGCCGCATGCCTCGCATCGTCCCCCTTTCACATTAAAGCTAAAACGCCCCTTGCTGTATCCCTTCGCCTTCGCATCAACAGTCGATGCAAACAAGTCCCTGATCTGGTCAAACACACCTGTGTAAGTTGCCGGGTTTGACCGTGGTGTCCTGCCGATCGGCGACTGGTCAATGGCAATCACTTTGTCAAGCTGCTCCACCCCTTCTATTTTCTTGAATTTGCCCGGTATCGTGCGTGCTCTGTTTAATTTTTTCGCCAAATATTTATATAGAATCTCATTTACCAGAGAGGACTTTCCAGAACCTGACACACCTGTCACACAGGTAAACACGCCGAGCGGAAACTTCACATTTATATTTTTGAGGTTATTCTCTGCTGCCCCTTTTACCGTGAGCCAGCCTGTTGGCTTCCTCCTGCTCTCTGGCACCGGAATCTGTATTTTTCCGCTCAGATACTGTCCTGTGATGGACTCTGGTACCTGCATGATCTCCTGCGCTGTTCCCTGTGCGATTACTTGCCCTCCGTGCTCCCCGGCACCAGGGCCAATATCAATCACATGATCGGCTGCCAGCATAGTATCCTCGTCATGCTCCACAACAAGAAGTGTATTACCAAGCCCCTGCAGATTGCGCAGAGCTGCCAGCAGCTTGTCATTGTCCCTCTGATGCAGTCCGATACTCGGCTCATCCAAAATGTAGCATACGCCGACAAGGCCAGAGCCAATCTGTGTTGCCAGTCTGATGCGCTGTGCCTCGCCGCCCGACAGAGAAGCCGTTCCCCTCGACAAGCACAGGTATTCCAGACCAACACTTGCAAGAAATCCTACGCGCGCGCGAATCTCCTTCAAAATACGCTTGCCGATCAACTGCTGTTGTTTTGTCAGCTCCATCGTGTCCAGAAAACGATAAAGATTTGTGATTGACATAGAGGTAATCTCATAAATATTTTTATCACAGACCGTCACAGCCAGCGAAGTTTTCTTAAGACGCCTTCCACCACACTCCTTGCAGGGCGTGATGCGCATAAATGTCTCATACTCCTGTTTGATCATTTCTGATGCAGTTTCCCTGTACTTTCGCTCAACGTTTCTGATCAGTCCCTCAAATGCTACCGGATAAACGCCCTCTCCGCGCTGTCCCTTGTAATGTACAGTGACTTCTTTCCCTTTCGTTCCATTGATGAGCACCTCCTTCGCAACGTCCGGCAAATCCTCAAATGGTGTGTCTAGAGAGAGCTTGTACTCCTTACACAAAGCCTGTAAAATTGCATTGGTAAAGCTTCCTTTGTCCGCACATGACTGCCATCCCATGACAGTGATCGCACCCTGATTAATGCTGAGACTTCTGTCCGGTATGATCAGATCGATATCGAACTCCATCTTATAGCCAAGTCCAAAGCACTCCGGGCAGGCACCAAATGGATTGTTAAAGGAAAAACTTCGCGGCTCCACCTCATCAATGCTGATATTACAGTCAGGACACGCAAAGCTGTCTGAGAAATTCATCATCTCACCGTCAATCACATCGACCATCAGCAGTCCGTCGGAGAGTGCCATGACATTCTCGATGGAATCTGTCAGTCTCCGCTCGATTCCCTCTTTTACGGCAATTCTATCCACAATGATTTCAATATTGTGCTTGATGTTCTTCTCGAGTTTGATCTCCTCGGACAGGTCATACAGATTCCCATCAATACGGACACGCACATATCCACTTTTTTTGGCACGGTCAAGCACTTTTGCGTGTTCCCCCTTCCTGCCGCGGACCACCGGCGCAAGAAGCTGAAGTTTTGTGCCTTGTGGCAGCTCCATGATCTGGTCTACCATCTGGTCAACTGTCTGGCGCCTGATTTCTCTGCCGCAGTTTGGACAGTGCGGTATCCCGATACGCGCATATAACAGCCTGAAATAGTCGTAGATTTCTGTAACGGTGCCGACTGTCGAGCGCGGGTTCCGGTTGGTAGACTTCTGGTCGATCGAGATGGCCGGCGATAAGCCCTCTATGCGCTCCACATTCGGCTTTTCCATCTGTCCCAAAAATTGTCTGGCATAGGAAGACAATGACTCCATATACCGTCTCTGCCCCTCCGCGTAAATCGTGTCAAATGCCAGGGAGGACTTTCCAGAACCAGACAAACCTGTCAACACGACAAATTTATTTCTGGGAATATCCAGATCAATATTTTTCAGATTGTGTTCATTTGCCCCACGAATCTTGATCACTTCTCCCTTTGGAAGCATTTTCAGCTGTTCTCTGTCCATTTTTGTACCATACCTTTCTAAATGTATTATCAGGCCGCATGAACCCTTCCTTCTGTCCACATGCCAGCCATTTTGCATCTACGGGCATCAAAGCCCGCCTGTCAACTCCTGCAGCTGCTTTTTCAATTCCATCATCTTGTCACGCAGCTCCATTGCCGCCTCAAAATTAAGATCCGCTGCTGCCTTGCGCATATTTTTCTCGACTGTGTCAATGAGTTTCTTCAATTCCTTCTCATCCATAGACTCCGGATCTTTCGCAAACTTCTGTTCCTCTTTTGCCACTGCCTTGGAAATACTGATCAAATCCCGCACCGCCTTCTTGATTGTCTGCGGAGTGATGCCATGTTCTTCATTATATTTCTGCTGAATCGCACGTCTTCTGGCAGTCTCGTCCAACGTCATCTGCATGGAATCCGTGATCGTATCGGCATACATAACGACATGCCCTTCCGCATTTCTCGCGGCTCGTCCAACGGTCTGTATCAGGGACGTCGCTGAGCGCAAAAATCCCTCCTTGTCTGCATCGAGAATCGCCACAAGTGATATCTCGGGAATGTCAAGTCCCTCGCGCAGCAGATTGATTCCGACAAGCACATCGAACACATCCAGACGCATATCGCGAATGATCTCAGCACGCTCCAATGTGTCAATATCCGAATGCAGATACTTTACACGAACACCCACCTCTGACATATATTTGGTCAAATCCTCCGCCATGCGCTTTGTCAGTGTTGTCACCAGCACTTTGTGGTGCTTTTCTGTCTCTGTATTAATTCTTGCAATCAAATCGTCAATCTGCCCCTCCACAGGATGGATCTCAATCTCCGGGTCAAGAAGCCCTGTCGGTCGAATGATCTGCTCCGCGCGCAGCAGCTCGTGCTGCTTTTCATACTCATTTGGCGTCGCAGACACGAAAAGCATCTGGTCGATCTTCTCCTCAAATTCGTCGAAACGCAGCGGTCTGTTGTCCAATGCTGAAGGAAGGCGAAAACCATACTCCACAAGTGTATTTTTCCGGGAACGGTCGCCAGCATACATTCCACGGATCTGTGGAATCGTCATGTGCGACTCGTCAATAATAATAAGAAAGTCTTCTGTAAAGAAATCCATCAGACAATACGGCGGCTCTCCCTCTTTTGTCCCGTTTAAATGCCTTGAATAATTCTCTATTCCAGAACAAAATCCAGTCTCACGAAGCATCTCAATATCAAAGTTTGTCCGCTCCGATATGCGCTGTGCCTCCAGAAGCTTGTCCTCACTCTTAAAATAGCGCACGCGCTCCTTCATCTCTGTCTCGATGGCATCGCACGCCTTGGCTATCCGTTCCGGCGCAACAACATAGTGCGATGCTGGAAAAATCGTGGTGTGTTCCAATGTGGCATTGACTTTGTTAGTGACTGGATCTACCTCCGAAATGCGGTCAACCTCATCGCCGAAGAACTCTATCCGAATCCAATATTCACCGCCCTGTGCCGGATGAATGTCCACCACATCGCCATGCACCCGAAAACGTCCTCTGTCAAGCTCCATATCATTTCTGTCATACTGCATCTCAATCAGGGCACGAATGACTTCATCTCTATCCTTTATCATGCCTGGCCGCAGGGAAAGCATCATTCCCTGATACTCATCAGGACTTCCCAGGCCATAGATGCAGGAAACACTTGCCACGACCACCACATCCCTGCGCTCTGTCAAAGACGCTGTTGCAGACAATCTCAGTTTATCAATCTCATCATTTACGGCAGAATCCTTTGCAATATAAGTATCCGATGATGGAATATACGCCTCTGGCTGGTAATAGTCATAGTAGGACACAAAGTATTCTACCGCATTTTCCGGGAAAAATTCCTTGAACTCGCCGTAGAGCTGTGCAGCGAGGGTCTTATTGTGCGCTATCACCAAAGTGGGCTTCTGCAGCGCCCGTATAATATTTGCCATCGTGAAGGTCTTGCCGGAGCCCGTGACACCCAGCAAAGTCTGAAACTGGTTGCCTTCTTTAAAGCCCTTCACAAGCTCCGTGATCGCCTCCGGCTGGTCGCCCGTGGGCTGGTATTCACTGTGCAGTTTGAACAACATAGGACAAAAATCACCTCCGTAAATCCACTGCGAACGTCCCATTCGCAGCGCAAAAAATACGACTATAAATCGAATGTTCCATCCGATTGGCCAGAAATTTGTCGAGCCGCATATTCTGTTTTCCGAAAAATGGTGTTTCGACGAATTTTGTGCACCAATTTCATTTTTGCGGAATCAATAATAGTAGTAAAACGAACATGGATTCAATAACTCAAAAAGTACTTTTGATTATAGCACACAGCCTTAGATTTGTACAGAGAAAAGAAGATATTTTCGGAACTTTTGTTTGCTATTTGTTTTTAAGTTCTGTATTAGATCATTTACATATTAACACACTCCTTCTACACCAAAAAGAAAGTATCTCTTATTTCAACAGAAACTAAATTTGTAACTACTACTCTCTGAATGGTTCTTTATCTGTTATCCCATTTTTTGATAGATATTGCTCTAATTCTATGCCTGCATCCAATACATTGTCCTTCAAATTTTGTTTGCCTTTTTTCTTTGACATGACATCAGCCATGTACGATATCAGTTCTGGGATCTCTTCGGGAACAATGTTACGTTTATCACCATATATATCCACTGTGACCAGCTCCTTCGCATGTCCCATCAGCTTTGATACCGCTTTGGGACTAAAATCACTTTTTAACAATAGTGTACAGTATGTACTTCTCAAATCATGCCATCTTATATCTGGCAATCCTGCACTTTTTAACAGGTTTTATAATGCTTCCAGTGAAAATCCTTACTGCGCGGTCTTCCAGAACTGGAACAGCAGATATAGTCTAATTTCTACCTATACGTTTTTTCACTTCTATTATCACATAGATAAAACATATACTCTTACATTCATGATATTCGTTTACAATTCTTATTTTCTGTCCCCCAAAACTGAAATTGGGAGCATCTTGGCTTTCCAAAATACTCCTCACTAAAGACATCATAGTCTCACTTTATCTCCTGCCGCTACAAAGAGCAAACGGTCTGCCATCACTGCTCTCAATTCTCAGATTTCGAATACTACTTTCCATATCCGACACATCCACATTCAATACATGATTGACTGTATCGATCTGATAGATCAGTCCGTCAAACATAATGTAATATTCATGTTCCCCAAACTCTTATGAATTGGAAACTGTCCTTTTACGCTTGTATTCTTCAATCACTGCCACCATTTCCTTGCTCTTCTGAATACTTTTCTGCAATCCGTTTGCGTTATAAACACCATATAGGAATCTCTAAGTTCCGAAAATTCCTGTCCTTCTTTCAACATCCGGGAATCCATCATACTGCTGTTAAATCTGGCTCGCCGTATATGTGCGCCCTCTGGTTTCCTCTGCACTTCAATATTATAATACTTTCCTGGCCCCCCACCTGTTATAACAAGAGAATATATTGGCTCTCCACATTCCTCTCGTTCTTCACACGACCGTTTTAGCACAGCTTCAGCAAATCTTACACCCTTGTCCAGTGTAAAGTGAGGAAACTCTGATTCATCAACTATTTTTCCGCCTATATCCAACTTTTCTTTATTACGAATGATATTTCGAGATATGTCTCTTTGCCCATCCCACACAACACATATTGTCGGAACACCTAATTCTGGATTCATGTTTTTATGAGTAACAACACCATCTACAACTTGATATAAACATTGTAACCCATTCTCATACCCAGCAACATGACAACGTATTGTCTCACCTTGTACTCTTTCATTACACTCTTCTTTAATTTTTTCAGCAATTTCTTTTATTGTTGCCGCCTTGTTAAGCCTATTAAAAAGCCCGTTTAGATAGTCCGGTACATCCTCATCTCCTACTGTGCATTTCCACACCACAATATACCTATATCTCTATTCCCAAACTGAAAAATTTCTTAATCCCATCTATATGCGATACCTCTTGTCTGCTATCTGGATATGTTTTGGTTAAAGTAGTTCGACTATCTGCAGCCATAACATTACCATCATACAAGCAAAATGTAACAATAACTGACATTCTATCTCCCCTTCTACCTTTTATTATAGCAGAAAACAAAGTGCTTTTCATCACCGTTTTCTACTACGAGATTTATTTCCTTGGACACTACATTACTTTTACTACTGCCTTTTCGACGAATCCCGTTCACCGTTGTATTAAATTTATGCTGTCCATATAGTTCTAAATCATTCATATGCTATATATAGTGTATCTTCGCATTCTTTATACTATATATTGCGTCGCAAAATCTATCAATATACTAGAGCGTGTTTGAAAAATGCTTTCTGCCAGATGTGCGTCACAGTTTGTGGGAGATTTGTGCCAAATGAAGGAGGCATAGCGGGCTATGTTGACTGAATTTGGCGCAAATCTCTCGCAAAGTGGTGAATACGACGCGTACGCGTCGTTATGCAGGTGGTAGGAATGATTTTTTCAAACACGCTCTAGTACAACATTGCCATTCCTTTGACGATTGCGTATTTTCATTAAAAAAGCGTATAATACTGATCAATCACTTTCAAACCATCCATGATTATCTCGATTGCTTCTGAACAGTTTGTAATCACGGCCGTATTCCTGTCGCTTGCAGACCAGTGAGAGTACGGATGACGGACATGATTGTATTGCGTATATAATCTGTTTAAGTAATCTGACTGTTTTTCATTTAGTTTTCTCACTTCTCTGCTGTTACATTCGTACATACCATCACTATTTTGAGAAAAATATGCAAAGTTGTTTGTTCCTTTATCGGTTTCTGTACCCAACCCCATAATATCTCCTAATATTCTGTGAAGATAAAATTCATACACCCTGAAAACAGGTGTCACCAGGCATGTATAATCGGGCATATATCCTGTCCACATCGTATTATATACAGATGATAATAAGTTGGCATAATGTTTTTCGCTTTCTTGTCTATAATGTGGCAACAGCTGCTCAAACCTATTTTCTACGTCTGGTTTTGTTATTGTCAAGGCATGGTAACTGTTTAATGTCTCAATCACACTTTGACCTGTTGGCAATAATTCTATCGCAGTGGCGATTATTTTTTGAAAAAGCACCGTCTGCTTTCCCTGCACATAAGATTTAGAATTTGAATAGCAATTAATCACTACCTTGTTTTTGGCCTGAAGAATTGTTATCTTATTTCTTGAACCCATATTTTCCGTGCGCAAGTCAATTTCTGCGATATCGTTTTCAGCCAGACCCTTATTTTCTTCATTGACAGAGTCCACTATCGACTTCCAGTCCTCCAAACCGTAACCAACAAAATACACAGAACCGTCCTCATAAGTTTTATACCCTTTGGCCAATAATGCATTTTTGGCCAGGGCATCAACTTCTTCATTCAGTTCAATTCCCGAGTGTGCCAGAACCTTTATAAATTCTATATCTATTTTCTGCATCTTCTCCTGAATAAAGGCAACATAATTTTTTGTTAACTCTTTCTTTGCCTTCCACGCACCTGTCGCCCACTTTTCGATGCCTTCATAATCGTAATAAACTGTCAATTTCTTCATTTTGTATGTAATCGACCAGTTGACCGCCTCTTTTACACCTTCAAGCTCTGCTGCAACATTTCTTAAAGCAATAAAATCTTCCCCTAAATTTTTTGTAAATGCTTTGTAAAGCATGTTCCTGTTTCCGCCAGAGCAAATGATAATTGCTCCAAATGCTGATTTTTCTTCCTCCACATTATAACTGCCATCAACAAAAGCAATCACTTCATCTTCCTTCAGCGAAGCGATTCTGTCATTTACCATTAAATTAAAATCTTCTGTTGAAATTGCACCCTCTGTCAAAATTCCATTATCCGGATTCCTTTTTTTATTGCCGCTATCCGACATAAAGCTTTCCGCTTCCTCTAATGTAGCAAAGGACTTATAAATTGCACCAGAAAATCCTTTTATCTGCTCTTCACATTCGCGCCATGTACTATATATTCCAGGCACCCTTCCATTTTTGACCGCATAAAACTTTGTTTTCGCCATAAAACAACTCCCTTCCATTTAAAAAGTGGGTTCATCGTCGTATCAACTACTGCTATACATGCAATATTTTTTATTGCTTTTTCCTAATAGGAGGTTCACTTAAAAATCAGTCTTTACTTCAGCATCTGCGCCTGATTAACAATTGATGTATTATATAGAAATAATATATCTGCATCAGCAAAATCTACATAATCCCCAATCTGCGCAGAATCAATATAGCGCAAATCAATCAGGGTAATCTCCGCATATGCCCCCAACAGCAGAGGCGCAAGGCTGCTCGTGTAAGAATCCCTGAAAAGAATCAGTCTCTTGCCTGTGACGGCCTCTGGACTCCTGATGATCTGCAGCGATGACGCTCCACCCAAAAACACATCATACCTGTCAAGACTCCTCTCATCCTCAAGCTTTTCCATCTGATAGATTGGCTTCAATACTGCTCCCGTCTCATCTGGCCAAACGATCTGTACCGTATTTTTCCCAGTCTGCATATTATCCTCAAGACTCCACACATATGCCGCGTCAATCACCTCGTCCGTCAGATACACGATCGTGTCCGGCTCCATCGGAAGCGCAGCCTGCCCGTAATATACCCCATAAAATTCTTCGATCGCATGCTCCGTAAATCCAGCCTGATTTCCCTGCGAAAAGCTCAAAGAACCGCCTACTCCCATCGCATCCGCGATATGATGAGCCACATTCAAAATCCGCTCCTGCCGCCAATGCGTGTCTGTATGGTAGTAATCGTCAATCGCCAGATCAGAAATAATATCAATATAGCCACAATCTATGGTTTTCGCAAGCTCCTGTGACAATAATCGAATCATTTGTCCATAATCGAGCGATGGATACCCGTTTTTTTCTGCCAGAAAATAATTCTTGTCTGGTACGATCGCATACCAGACCTTCCGCTCTGGGAAATACTGCTGCCAAAGCCCTGTCATCTTAGCCGCAAGACGCTTCACGGATGCCTCATTCAGCGGGTACTCCAGCTTTGCGGCATGTCCGTTCGCCACATAAATCTCATTGTTCTCCTTCTGCTGTAACACATCATAGGCAAAATACGCCTTGACGCGCCGAAGTCCATCGCGAAACGGAAAATGATCCAGCAGATACTTCTCTGTATCGTCCATAAAAGATTTATCCTCCAGGTTCTCCCATGTCAGCACAGGCGCCTCTGCCAACCGCCTGCGCTCCGATCTGGACACCATCTCATCGGAATTGACAGCCAATATTACAATCAAGCCTGACAAGCTGCAAAGAAAGCTGCAAATCGCAATACACATCCTCCACCTGTCACACTTCATCAAATCCACCTCCCCTGCCGGCAAACATAACATTTTGTAACTCAGAACCGAAAGTACAAAAACGGATTAAACGAACCATCAATCAGATACGCTGTACACAACACCAGAAGCCCTGTTGCCAGTATACCTCTCATTACAGGAATCACCCTGTCACCGGCCTCACTTGTCTGCATCCACTCCCTCAGCCTTGTCCAGAGCCCCATCGGAATTGGCGTCGCGCCAAGCAGGCCTGCACAGAGAATCACTACCCGATTTCTCACAAGATACGAGAATACTGCCGTCTGTGCATCCCCCACATCGCGGGCAATGCGGCTTCCGCAGAAAAAAAGTGCCTGTATATCTGCCAGGGCCCCCGACAGACTATCGTTGTGAAACACCAGAAAACTCACCAGTACCACGATGACCACATACACATGCCTTATCCCATTCAGCACCATCTCCGGCAAAAATCTTTTTCGATTATATATCTTGTTAATATATTTCTCAAAGACAAGAAATACCGCAAACATAAGTCCCCACACAATAAAATTCCAGCCTGCCCCATGCCATAGTCCCGTGAAGAGCCAGACAACCAGGACATTCCCAATCCACCTTGACGCACACACCCGGCTGCCACCCATCGGAATATAGACATAATCCCGAAACCATGCTCCAAGCGTGATGTGCCAACGCCGCCAGAACTCACTCACACTCCTGGAGATAAAAGGATATCTGAAATTCTCCGGAAAATGAAATCCCAGCATCCCCCCCAGGCCAATTGCCATATCAGAATAACCGGAAAAGTCAAAATAAATCTGAAGCGCCACTGCAACCGCGTATACCCAGGAAAGCAGCAGATTCCGCTGCCCAAGCGCCGCGATCTCCGCCACAAACTCACCGATCACATTGGCAATCAGCACCTTTTTCCCAAGTCCTGCCGCAAAACGCACAATGCCACTGCCAAAATGTTCACGCACATCCGAAAAATCGATCCCCTGCGTCAATGTCTGCTCAATCTCACTGTATCGCACGATCGGACCCGCCACCAGCTGAGGGAAAAGTGTCACGTACGCCGCGTAAGTGACAATATTTTTCTGCCGCTCCACCCGCTTGTGATACACATCAACACAATAGCTTACGATTTGAAAGGTGTAAAAGGAAATACCAATAGGAAGCGCTATCGTTTTTGTTTTCCATTCAAACACCATATTCATAAAAAAGTTAAAATATTTAAAGTAAAACAATGCCATAAATGGCAAGAGAACAGACAGAATATAAACTATTCTGGCTGCTCTCCGCTCCCTGAATCTGTCCACCAGCCACAAAAGCACATAGGAAACCACGATCTGCACAAGCATCAGCAGCACATACACTGGCTCCCCCCATGCATAAAACAGTAGTGACACCACAAAAAGCACAAAATTCCTACCCTTTTGTGGTGACACAAAATACAGAAAAATGGTGGCAGGCAGAAAAAAATATAAAAATGTAATGCTGGAAAAAAGCATATCCGCCTCTCCTAATATGTTCGCTTAAATAGGATTTGATTTCTCAAGCTTATCAGAAACCTTCATATTTCTTGACTCTGCAGCAGCAATCGCCTTTGCGAGCACCTCCGATGCAGTATCCTGGTATCCCATCACAAAAAAGATATCATTGCCAAGAATCACAGCATACTCCTGCTCTGCTGTGACACAAATCCACTTTGCAGGGTCGATATTGTCCATAATCTGCTGACGAATGCTCTCTGCGTCCGCGCCATCCGCTGTTCTGATGTATACAGCACTGTAGGCTGTAGAGCTCATCATTGACTCGGACAGATACACCCCCTCAATGCCATCCAAGTCTGTCAGACCTGTATGATACGATAACATATCTGCATCCCCCATATCAAGTTCTGTCATCATGACATTCATAGGGAGCAGATCCTCTGCCACTCCCCCGTATACTTCATCGAAAAACGCAGACACTTCCTCTGCACTGTTCAGATGTACCATCCCAGCAGTATCTGCATTTTCCTCAGTTGATACCTCGTCTGAACTCCGGTCTCCACTCTTGCCGCACCCGGTCAGCATTGTCATGGAAAGCGTCATCACCACAGCGATCATTCCTATTTTGTTGAAAATTGTTCTTTTTTTCATAAGCGTTTATCCTCCTTTTCCTAATCCTGTACTGTGGAATACCTCTTTCCCAGTCAGAAGCTCCCAAAGTACCTGTTCCTATTGTTTCTCTCTTTCTGCACAAATATTCACAAGTTCTCACCAAACCATCTCTGCTACGGAGCAGACTCACCGTCTGTCAAAACATATATTCTGTCCTGGTCAGAATCTTCGGAATGCCTCTCGCACAGCATTACGTCATAAGTATGAGATTTTTCCAGTGTCGCTGCCACCGCAGTGCTCAATATTTTAATCTCGCTGTTTACCTGCATATCCGCATTCTCTGACAGAATCACCTTTGCTGTATACAGGATTTCACTACTCTTATGAACAGCATCCACATCAAGAATTTCGACTGTGGCCTGAAAACTGTATGACTCCTGTTCCTCCTCTGTCGTCTCTTCCAGTCCACCACTGACAGCATTGATTGTATCTGTGCCAGAATCTGCAGCCGTATTGTTTGATGCTGTTGTGCTGGTGCGCATGCCATTCTCATCTGCAGCAGCCGCGTTGTCTGCGGCCTCATATGCTGCCTCCTGTTTGATGTCTTCTGCCTTATCCCAGGACTGTTCCGCTGCCTGCGGTGTACTGGAGGATGAATTGCTGAGACTGCTGCCGCCAGCCATTTTCATAACGCTTGTCATGGCTGGTATGATCAATACCAGACACGCACAGGCCGCCAGACCTCCCCATACCCTGACATTCCCTTTTTTATCACGTCTGTTTTCCGTTTGAGAGTCTGCTGCCGGGAAATCCGTTATGTGTAAATCCGTCTCAGATTCCTGAGGGGCGTTTTTTTTGTCTTCCAGCCCCGCCTCGATACGAGCCCACAGATCCGGCACTTCACTGTTCACATACGCCCTGTATTCCCTTTCCAAGTTTTTACTCATAACCGCATCTCCTTAACTTCTGAATCGCATTCTGATAGCGCCAAGTCACTGTTCCAAGTGGAATTTTAAGAATATCTGCTATTTCCTGGAAAGTCATGTCTCCCATAATTTTTAGATGCACCACCTCTCGCTCCTTTGGTTTGAGCGTGTCAAGTGCCTGCTGCAGACTCATATCAGCGATCACTCCCTGTTCGATGGAATCATTGGAAGCATTTTCTATCATTGTGTCTGCAAAATCCTCTGTCAACACTTCACGCTTTGCCTTTCGCAGAAGGTCGACTGCCATATTTCTGGCAATCGCAGCCATCCATGCCCTGTGTCCATTTCCTTCACGATATGTATCCGCAAGCCGCCACAGTTTCATAAAAAATTCACTCGTCACATCCTCTGCATCCTCGCGGTTTGATACGGTCTGAAGCACAATCCTGTAAATATAACCGATATATGCCTCATAGACTTCATGCAATGCACTCCTATCGCCGGCTTTCATGCGTTCCATGCATGCACTGAACTGTTTTTCTTCCACACTGACCCCCTCCGAAAAAACGAAGACTGCTGATAATCTATATACGCTTTTTCCTAAGTATTTTTATGGCTGATTTTATCATTTAATCATAATTGGTTCTGCAAACGCCTCGCAGTAGCGCTCCGCCCGTTCCCATATGACCACGTCAGGATTGTATCGGTCCAGCATGCTATACTGAAAATCTCTCGCATCCTCCCAGTAAACTTCCCTGTAATATCCCTTGCACACCTGTGACAGAAACCCTCCAAAAGAATCCCCCACAAACAATAACACCTGGTCATGATATTGCGCCTCGTCGGCCGAATCCGGCTCAAATGCATACACGGTATCGATGCTGTACTTTTCGTCCAGCCCAGCCATCACCACCAAATCTCCTGCGTAATCCATGACATCTGTCCGAAATTTCACGGAATCAATCTCCGCGTGCGTCCCGTATACAATGCGGAAAAGCTCCTGCATGTTCACAAATGAACCGACCATGTTACTGTGGGAATCCGTGCTGTAGTAGAGCTGTATTTTATCCTTGTTTGCCATCAGCGCATCTTTGGGGTAGACAAAGACCAGATCTGTATGCGCAAGCAGATAATCAGCCAGTTGTTCCCCGCGCGAAACCTCATTTACCCTCGCGATCGTGTCTGGCATATTTTCCGCATAGATAATCTCCTTGTTGGGAACGCACATAGTATAAAATTCAATCCCCTTGGCCCCCAGATGCTCCCTTGTCGCCAATAGATTTGCCGCTATTGCCGCCATCTCTTCCTCCGAAAAGTGATTGATCCCCATATAGTCCCATATCGGATGTCCATCGTTTTCCGTCTTATAAAAAAACATATTGTTTTTTCCCTTGAGTGTCTGTGTTGACTCAATATAAGTCCCGCCTGTGAGCAGCGAGGTGAGTTCTGTATTGAATGCAATCAGTTTTGTCCGCCCAAACAGACCATCTGTAAAGTTGTTAATACTCCTCTGTAATCTGGCAAATCCCGTCTCCGCAGGAAAGACGCTCTGCTGTGCCGCCGCTGCCTGCCCTCCTGTGTGTTCTTCATCCTTCGTCAGCGTTCCATTCTTCTCCAAGACCGCCTTTTCCGCGTCTGTAAGTCCCGCTTCCTGCTGCTGTGGCAGCATGTTCCTTGCCACTGTCACAAGAGGTATCACCAATATAAAGACGAGAAAGGCTATCGTTATCCATTTGTCCCTGTTCTTCATATTTTAAACTCCATTAAAAATTAAAGTAAATAAAAGGATTGTAGGCATTGTTGCAGATAAACGACACACTGACAACCAGACCCACAACAATACCTGCTGTGTACACAATCTGCCATATCCGGCTTTTCTTCCATTGTCTGTCAATCCATGGCATGACTGGCGCACAGCCGACAATTGCAAATACAAAGTATATCCAATTCTGGCCAATGTATGCCCATACTGCCTTGTCAATGATTCCCTTCGCGCCGATGCCAAACATTGCCTTGATATACAAAACAGCAGTCCCCATACCTGTCGATCGGAAAATAACCCAGCCGATAATGACGAGCACCATCGTGTAGATATGTCCCCACCAGCACTCTTTTTTGCTCAATCCTGTCAGTTTCTCAAATGTCAGTATCACAAAGTACATCAGACCCCATGCGATAAAAGTCCAGTTCGCACCATGCCACATCCCAGTCAGCAGCCACACGACAAAGAGATTCAAAATCAGCCTTGGCCTGGAGACTCTGCTGCCGCCCAGCGGAAAATACACATAGTCCCGAAACCATGTCTGCATGGAAATATGCCATCTTCGCCAAAACTCTGACACAGTCCTGGATATATAAGGATAATTAAAATTCTCCTCAAAATGAAATCCGAACATCTGACCTAATCCAATCGCCATATCTGAATATCCCGAGAAATCAAAAAAGATCTGAAGGGTGTACGCGATCGCGCCAAGCCAGGCCATACCCAACGATGCCTGAAATTCACCATTGATAATAAGACCAAACGCATTATCCGCTATCAATGCCATATTGTTTGCAATCAACACTTTCTTGCCAAGACCAATGCAAAACCGGGTGACCCCTGCCGAAAAATCCCCAAATGTCTCAACTCTGTGCTCAATCTGCTCAGCAATCGTCTCATAACGCACAATCGGCCCCGCAATTAACTGTGGAAACAGCGCGATATACAGCCCCACCTGCAGCGGATTTTTCTGAACCTTGCCACGGCGCCTATACACATCAATCACATATGACATCGCCTGAAAGGTATAGAAGGAAATACCAATCGGCAGCGGCACAATCGGCACTGGAATATTCGTGTGCAGAAAACGATTGACCTGCAGTACGGTAAACGCACTGTACTTAAACCACCCCAGCGTGCCAATATTTACCAGTACCAGCAGCACAAACAATACCCTGGTCACTGCTCTTTTATCGCGGCACGCGTCCACGGCAATTCCAAAAAGCCAGTTCACCAGAATCGTTCCAATCATCAGAAATACATAGGTCGGCTCACCCCACGCATAGAAAAAGAGACTTGCCGCCAGCAGAAAAATATTTTTGAGTGCTTTTGTCTTTCTCAACAGTGCATAATATACCACTAACACAATGGGAAAAAACACAAATAAAAAAACCTCACTAGGGAAAAGCATCTCACATTTCCTCCTGAATCGTTACCTCATCATCAAATCGATCCTCAAACACACCATCGAATACAGTGACAGCCGGCCCTGTCATGTATACCAAGTGATTCTGTCTGTCCCACTCACACAAAATCTCACCGCCAGGCACCTGAACAGTTACCCTGGTATCTGTCAGTCCGTTCAAAACACACGCCACCGCAGTCGCACAGCAGCCTGTTCCGCAGGCAAGTGTCTCCCCCGTCCCGCGCTCCCATACGCGCATCTGCACATTGTTTTTGTCAATAATCCGCACAAACTCCGTATTGGTTCGCTCCGGAAAGCGTTCATGTGTCTCAAAACAGGGACCGATCTTCTCGATATCAAAAGATGCCATATCCGACACACCGTCAACAAATACGACTGCATGAGGATTTCCCATTGATACGCAGGTCATTTTGTATACCTGACCATTGACCTTAATCTCCTCGCTGACAACCTGCTCATTTTTTGAAACAACCGGTATTTCGGCTGCCTTCAGAATGGGAGCCCCCATATTGACCCTCACAGTCGACACCTTGCCGTCACTTCCAAGTGTAAGATCTAAATATTTTACGCTTCCAAAACTTTCTATTGTAATGCTCGTCTGGTCAGTCAGACCATAATCATACACATATTTTGCCACACAGCGAATACCATTGCCGCACATCTGTGCCCGCGTCCCATCCGCATTGTACATTTCCATCTCAAATGCAGCGCACTTCCCTGGATTGATAAAAATCACACCGTCACCGCCGATGCCAAAATGTCTGTCGCTAAGCTGTCTTACCAGTTCTGGTTTTCTTCCCGCATCAATGTGCTCTGTGAAACCGTTTATATATATATAATCATTCCCACATCCATGCATCTTTGTAAATTTCATAATCATTTATCCTTTCACGTTGCCCAACTCCAGTTGAACACCTCTGTGTCACCTTCTGTGTTGTCCTCACTGATCTGTACAGATATCAGCTGCAAATCCTCAAAAGCCCTGATCGCGTGCTTCTGTCCTCTCCTGATGGAAATCGTGTCACCGCGCGAAAGCTTCATCAGACATCCGTCAATGACAAGCTCCCCCTGTCCATTTGCCACGGTAATCACCTCATCCTTGTACCGGTGCATGTGATAGTCCTGTGCGCAGCCAGCGTTGATGGTGACATGCTTCGTGAGTGACTTTGTCCCATCGGCATACTGGCTATAGTCATACACCTTGTACTCTCCCCACCGCCGCTCCTCATACATTGGCCGCTTGTCAATATTTTCCACATAAGGCTTTATATAGGAACTCTTGTGCTTATCTGACACAAGGATTCCGTCCTGCCCTGCTGCAATGACAAGATTCTGTGTGCCAAGCGCCACAACAGGAATTGAAAGCTCGTTGATCACATGGGTGTTAAGACACTCCTCCCCCATAATGACATCACCGATGCTCTCCTCCTCCATCTCCTCTGTCAGCGTATTCCATGTGCCAATGTCTTTCCACGCGCCATTGTACGGAACGACTGCGAGCGCATCCGCCCTCTCGACCACCTCATAGTCAAAGCTGTCCTTCTTCAAGCTGGCATAATGCTCCACAACATCGGAAAAATCCCGGCTCTCGACATACTTGTCCGCAATGTGCATCAGATACTTTAGTTTGAAAGCAAACACTCCCGCATTCCAGAGCGCCCCTTTCCCAATCAGCGCCCTTGCGGACGCCTCATCCGGTTTTTCCTTAAATCCTGTCACTCTGCCGCCTTCATCCCGTATGATATATCCATATTTTTCGGAAGGATACGACGGAGTGATACCCATCAGGACAATGTCTGCATCTCCCTGCTGCACACGCGCATCCATCTCCTTAAATGTCTCAAAATACTCCACATCCACGTAAGGGTCCACCGGAAGGACAATCACGGTCTCCTCCGGGTCCATTTGCTTTCTCGACTCGAGGTACGATGCTGCAAGCACGATCGCCGGGAAGGTATTTCTGCGCTCCGGCTCCACCACAATATTCACATCGGATGGCAGCTGTCCTCTGATGGACTCAACCTGCGTAGCGGACGTGGCCACCACAATATCCGCATTGATGCCCGCCCGCACGATCTGTCGATACACGCGCTGTACCATTGATTCATAACCGCCCTCACCATCGCTGAGCAGCTTCAAAAACTGCTTTGAACGAATCTCATTTGACAGGGGCCACAAGCGCTTTCCCGAACCTCCTGACAGCAAAACGATATTCATAACTTATTATCTCCTTTATATTCACTGAAAAACACTGCTCTTACACCTTTCCCAAAACAAAACCCTTATTTCATGGCCAATACCATCTGCGCCGTCTCAACCATATTTGTGCCATTATCCATGCTGTGTTTCTGCAGATAGCGATGCGCCTCCTCCTCCGTCATATGGCATCCTGTAATCAGCTGCTGTTTGGCTTTTTCTATGATAGCAGCCTCTTTCCCGTCGCGAACTCTCGGCTTTTCCCGCTGCTTCTTTCTGCGCCGGACAATTCCCTGTGAAAGCATATCGACGGTGTTGACCAGCTCATGCACCTTGATGGGCATCGCTAACCCGGTTATGCCGCTGCCCAGCTCATCCGTCAGAACCCTCTGTGAAGCCATGACTACCATCTCAAAGCCTCCGGGCAGATTCTCCTTGAGTGCGACACAGAGCATGTCTGTAAGCCGGTATCCTGCTATGACAATGCCGTCATGAAACTCATCGGCATAACCCAATGCCTGTGCCCCGGAGGTGCAGACTGCTGTCACACCAAATCCGTTTTTTACCAGAATGTTTTTAATACTTCTGGCATCCTCAATCCTGGCAAAAGCTACGATAATATTTGTCAATCGTACACCCCCAATCACACTAATCGCATGTTGTGTCCTGTCATCAAAAGTGTACTTAAATCTTATACAGATACGACTCGATCTCCCAGTTTGTCACCTGGGAATCGTACTCTTTCCACGCTGCAAGCTTGGAGTCATAGTATTGTTCAAATACACGGTCTCCCAGCAGCCTGCGCAGCAGCGGATCCTTCTTCATCTCCTTGCATGCTTCCAGCAAATCAGTGGGCAGCTTCCGGATGCCGCGCTTCAAAGCCTCCTCCTCCGGTATCACATTAATGTTATCCATCACCCTGGCCTCCGGCTCAATCTTATTCCGGATGCCGTCCAGCCCTGCCATCAGACACGCAGCGATAGCAAGATATGGATTGGCAGAAGGGTCGGGGCTTCTCAACTCAATTCTTGTGTGCTCCCCTCGTATATTCGGCACCCGAATCAGTGTGTTTGCCCCAAGGGTACTCCACGCAATGTATACAGGCGCCTCAAATCCTGGCCGCAGTCTCTTATAAGAATTTACCAGGGGGTTCGTCACTGCACAGATACCCTTTACATGCTTCATAAGTCCCCCCATAAAATAATAGGCTTCCCTGCTCAGCCCATTTTCATCAGCAGGATCGTCAAAAATATTTTTGCCATTCCTGCTCAATGACATATTGATATGCATTCCGGATCCACAAAATTCCATTCTTGGCTTTGGCATAAATGTTCCGTGCAATCCATGATGTTTTGCGATAGTCTTGACGGCAAGCTTAAAAGTCATAATGTTGTCCGCCGTTGTGAGTGCCTCATCATACCGAAAATCCACCTCATGCTGGGAAGGCGCCTTCTCATGATGTGACGCCTCCACTTCAAACCCCATATCCTCCAGTGTGAGCACGATATCGCGTCTGGCATTCTCGCCGTTGTCGAGCGGCCCCATATCAAAAAAACCCGCCTGCTCATTCGTGTTTGTTGTAGGTCTGCCGTTCTCATCTGCATTAAATAAGAAAAATTCGCACTCTGGTCCGACTTCAAAAGTATATCCCATATCCGCGGCTTCCCGCAGCGCCTTCTTCAAAATATAGCGGCAGTCGCTCTCAAAGGGCGTGCGGTCGGCGCGATACACATCGCAAATAAAACGCGCGACCTTTCCCTGCTGCGGTCTCCATGGAAAGATTGTGAAGGTATCCAGATCGGGATACAGAAACATATCCGCATTGTCTGTGGGCAGCATTCCCCTGACAAGCGAGCAGTCAAACATACAATCGTTGTTGAGTGCCTTTTCCAGCTGGCTTGAAGTGATTGCCACATTCTTAAAATTCCCTTCAATATCCGTAAACTGCATTCGGATAAACTCTACATCCTCATCCTCCACCATCGCGACGATATCCTGTTTTGTATATTTTGCCATAGTTTGTACCCTTCCTTTTCTCACATACTTCGTTAATTCCACGCTGCTATATACAAAATTACTATACAAATTTACTTTTTGTCAACCCAAAAGCATAATCTGAGCGAGCCACACATACCATTATAAAAAGAACAAAAATGGAGTCTTCACATGAGCTCTAACACTAAAATTGTTGTACTTCGATCAAAGGAATTAGTCTATGCACTTGTGCTTCTGGTTGTAAGTGTACTTATCATAATGGTAGCAGTATCCCTTTTCATACCTTCGAAAGACTCTGCTTCCTCTGTCCCTTCCCAGAACGCAGAGGAGACGCCAGAACAAATTCCGTCACAAACTCCGTCGCAGTCTGCTCCGAAGACATCGCCCTCAAACAGCACGACAACCGGAACGTCAAATGGAACGTCGAATAGCACGACAGGCGGAACGTCAAACGGTAATGCAACTGGAACATCGGGTGAAACTTCAGACAAGAATTCGAACAGAAATTCGGACGAAACGCCCAGCACCAGTACTTCCACCACGCAGGACGCCTATGTTCCCGGGATTTACTCCAGCACACTGCTGCTTGGAAACATGAATGTGGAACTGCAGATTGCTGTAGATAAGAACCACATTAACTCCATAACCCTGACAAACCTCGACGAGTCTGTGACTACCTTGTATCCGCTGATGCGACCTACACTGTCTGAGCTGGCAGCAGTCATCCTGTCCGAGCAGAGTATCGAGAATATCAGCTACAGCAGCGAAAACCGCTACACCTCCATGCTCCTGATGCAGGCAATCACCGAAGCTTTAGACAAAGCCGCCGCATCGGAGAATGCCGACAGACCGGACACTGGCACTATAATCTACTGAGACGATGACTTTGCCGCTGCACTTCCCAGCATCTGTCTCAGGTCATCGATCTCGAAATTGTAAATTTTATCGCAGAACTGGCACCTGACTTCAACTGGCTTATCAGCATCGATCATCTCCTGAATATCCTTTTTTCCGATGCTGATCATCGCCCGTTCCACACGCTCACGACTACAGTCACAATAATACTGTGCCGGTATCGTGTCGTTAATCTCAAGTTTCAAATCGCCCAATAGAAGCTCAAGAAGCTGCTCTGGTGAATTGCCATCATCCAATATCGTGGTGACGCTGTCCATTGTCTTGAGCTTCTCTTCTAAGGCGTTTATGGTCTCATCATCAGCAAAAGGCATCAATTGTATGATAAAACCGCCTGCCTGTCTTACGGTGTTATCTTTCTCCATCAGTACGCCGAGCCCGACAGCAGACGGAACCTGCTCCGATGTCGCAAAATAATACGTGAGATCTTCTGCGATCTCACCTGTCTGCAATTGTGTCTGTCCGACATATGGTTCTTTTAATCCCATATCCTTGATGACACTCAAAATTCCATTTCCCACAGCGCCGCCCACATCCAGCTTGCCGAGTGCATTTGGCGGAAGCATCACCTGCGGCTCTAAGGCTGCGCCCTTGACATTTGCCCTGGCATCAGCTGTCACAGCCAGACCGCGCACCGGCCCGTCACAGTGAATCTGCAGTGTCAATGCGTCTTTCTCTCCTTTGAGCATGCTTCCCATCATAGCGCCAGCTGTGAGAAGCCGTCCTAATGCCGCTGTAATCACAGGACTGAGCGCATGAATACTTCTGGCCTGCTCCACAAGCTCCCTCGAATTTATTGCAAAGGCCCTAATCTGAGCATTTGCCGCCGTTGCCCTCACGATATAATCCTTCATATAATAACCTC
Source organism: uncultured Lachnospiraceae bacterium (assembly GCA_947178145.1). Taxonomy (GTDB): domain Bacteria; phylum Bacillota; class Clostridia; order Lachnospirales; family Lachnospiraceae; genus COE1. Next base: position 116,537 of record CAMWXE010000002.1, read on the forward strand.
CGTTATTTTCCGTTTTCCTGTGCCACACAACAAACCCGCTCACTTGTGTCTGTCACTCTGCCGAGCGTGTCCGCATCATATGCCCTGATAAACACTAACCCGGAAAGCGCTATCAGGCGCTGCATCTCCTCCAGGGTATACCCTCTCTGGAGATGAACCTCCTGAAAACGGGTAAAAAGCGCCTGGCCCGCCATCGATGCATCCTGCTTTCTAACAAATATGGTCAAGTCATACTCATTGATACCGCTCTCCCGGTCATAATAATTCTCCCATATAAAGCTACAGTCCTCCCGGTTCTCAGCAATCACGCTGTCCCCGATCACCGTTTCATACTTGTATCTTGTGTTAAAATCAAAGATAAAAATTCCCTTCGGATCCAGATAATTGTTGACCAGCCGAAAGCACGCTGCTAAGTCCTCCTCCTCGAGCAGATAATTCAGACTGTCGCACACGCTCACAACTGCCCGGACGGTGCCATACAGCTCAAAAGTACGCATGTCCTGATTCAGATAGAGAATGTCATAGCCTGATTTCTCTTTCTTTTCACAGGCAATGTTTAACATCTCATCCGAACAATCCACACCGATCATGTCATAACCGCTCGCAGCGAGAAGCTCTGTCAGGCTCCCGGTGCCACAGCCAAGATCCAAAACAAGTCCATTCCCGATATTATATTTTCCCAGCTCATACACAATATTCTCACACCACTGCGCGTAAGGGGTCTCATCCATCAGCTGGTCATACACACCTGCAAAATCTGTATATGCCTCCATAATATTAAGCTCCCAGCTTCAGTGAAATAAAGAACCCGACTGCAAGTAAAACCACTCCCGTGAGAATCTCCACAATGCCGACTGCGCTAATCTCCATCATAATCAAAATCGCAAACGGAGAGGCCACAATCAGTCCTATAATCGCCCAGTACGTAATCAGCGGATACTTCTTCAACATAAACTCGATCAGTTTTGCCACCGCAACAATTCCAACTACCACGCCGAGCCCAAACGGAACCAGCACTACAAAAGTATCAAGCATTGCAGCAAGATCAAACGCTTTGAGCGCATTGATAAAGTTGTTGATCGTGTCTATAATCGTGTTGTAGTAGCCAAGAATCATCATAATCATTGAACCACTCACACCTGGAATGACCATAGTGGCTGCCGCAATAATGCCGACGCCAAAGAGCTTTATCACATTGCCGGCACTGAAAGATATATCCGCACTCGAGCCGCCGCCCTCCCCGACAAGGGCAAACCCTACTACCATCACAAAAAACAGCACAAAAGAAATAATCTGCGGAATTCTGATCGTATTTCCCTTTACCTTTCCATAGATAACAGGCAGTCCACCAATAATCAAACCAATGAAAAACAGATTCGTCTGCAGCGGAAATCGCGGAAACAGAATCTCAGAAAATATTTTTGCAAAAATTGCTATGGAGAGAAGCATCCCGATCAGGATTGGGACCAGAAGTGCAATCGCCTCTTTCATGCGCCTGACAAAATGGGTCAATACCAGAATGAGTCTGTCATAAATTCCCATGGAGACCATCATGGTGCCTCCGCTGACTCCCGGAATCACGTTCGCAATGCCAACGACCATACCTCTTAAAATGTTAACTATAAATGCCTTCATATTCCAATTCATTCACCTTTCTTATATTTTCTTTTCCTAAATTTATATTACCGATTTTTCAGATATGCATCCAAAAAAGCCAATACCTTGTCCATCTCCTCATCTGTCCCTATGGAAATGCGCAGATAATTGGAAATACGCGGCTTATTCCAATGCCTGACATACATCGCGTTTGCCCTGAGCGCATCAAAAATCTCCTGCGCCGGAACGGTTTTGTGTGCAGCAAAGATAAAATTCGTCTTTGCATCGGGGAAATGGAATCCCAGCCGCGCAAGTTCCTTCTTCGTGCGCTCTCTTGTCGCGACAATCTTTGCAACAGTTTCCCTGAAATACGCCTCATCCTCCACTGATGCCACTCCTGCCGCAATTGCAACGGAATCCATCGTGTAAGAATTGAAGGAAAATTTCACGTCATTCAAGTACTTAATCAGTTTCTTACTTCCCATCGCATAACCAATCCGCATCCCGGCCATAGAGCGCGATTTGGAAAAAGTCTGCACCACAAGCAGGTTGTCATATTGTTCGATCAGTGGGACACAGCTCTCTCCGCCAAAATCCACATACGCCTCATCGATTACGACAACGGAACCCGGATTTGCCCTGATAATCTCCTCATACGCAGACCGTTTTGCCGCCACTCCCGTCGGAGCATTGGGATTTGCTATGACAATGCCGCCATTCTCTTTGCAGTAATCTTCCTTTCTGATACAAAAGTCGTCATCCAGCGGCTGCACTTGATAAGGTATTCGGAACAAGTCCGCCCACACATCATAAAAGGAATACGTTATATCGGGAAACAAAATCGGTTTGTCTGAATGAAAAAACGTCAGAAATGACATCGCAAGGACATCGTCCGAACCGACTCCAACAAACATCTGTTCTCTATCAAGTCCATGACGCTTTGCAAGTGCGTCCACCAGCACAGATACATCCGGATCAGGATACTTGCGCAGTATATCGCAGTCAAAACCTTGTATTGCCGCCGCAACTCCCGGTGCCGGCGGATAGGGGTTTTCATTTGTGTTTAACTTGATGACATCCTGGTTCTTTGGCTGCTCGCCTGCCACATAGGGCACTACCTTTCGTACATTATCTTCCCAATTCATAGATACCTCCAAATCGCTTTGCTTTTTATCATAACAAAATTTATAACTTTATGCAATGTCTGTTGACTCCAAAAGAATTTCATTCTACTATAAAAATATAGTATATTTTTCCATTAATATGAAATCCTTATACTAGAGCGGAGGTTCAATATGTATTATCTGAAGATTTTTGCCAAAAGTTTTTTGTCGCTTTTTGCCATAATGCGGGTTACTGGAATGTCCACCAAAAACCCATATTCTGTAATCCTTTTTCTAATACTGCTATATATTTTCACAAAGCTTCACAGCGACCACGTCGAAGGACACATTGTTTCGGGGGATATGACACTTTCTACCATCGCAAGTGTACTGTTTAGCATTTTCACTCTTTTTGCACGATATCCGACCATTCTGGGCAGTCTGACCAGCCGTCTTTTCTGCGCCATTATCCTGCTCCTGACCGCAGTCGGACTCCTGCTGAGCTACTACTACTTGTCCATATGGTTTCTGCAGGCTGCATCCAGTTTGAAACTCACCGGCTCCGGTTACTCCTATGCATGGATTCCCTATTTGACCGCTTTCATCTGCCTGCTGTGCTGGCTTCCCTATTTTCTGTACGAGTACCCTGGTGTCATGACACCCGACAGCATCAACCAGTACGCACAGGTTATCGGCGTCTATGAACTCAGCAACCACCATGCAATCATCCACACTGCACTGATTGGCATGTTTTACAATCTCGGATTATCTTTCACAGGAGATGCGCATATGGGGATTGCCCTGTACACTGCCGCACAGATGCTTTTTATGGCTTATGTTGCCGGATATGTCGTCCGGACTCTGCAGAAAGCAGCTGTCATCACACCGGTTCTGATCCTCACCATATGTTTTTATGCCCTGCTTCCGTATCATGGCGCCTACGCTGTCACGCTCTGGAAGGACATCCCATTTGCGGGCTGTATGACACTCTTTGCTGCAGCGCTGATGCGTTTTCTGCTGCGAGGCAGCTTTGCCGCCTCCCCGGATGCAATCCCCAGGCTAAAGATCAGCGAGTATTTTACCCTGCTGATCCCCTATCTGCTGTCAGGTATCCTGCTCTGCCTGTTGCGAACCAATGGCTGGTATGCCCTTGCCCTGTCCATCCCTCTGATCCTGATCACCTACCGCAAGTGGCTGAAAGTCATGCTTCCAGTGCACCTGGTTCTGCTAACACTGGTACTGTTTGTCAAATATCCAGTCATGAATGTATACGAAATTCCACAGGCTGACTATGTCGAATCCTTGTCCATACCAGTACAGCAGATTGCGCGTGTCATTGCCAATGGAGAGTCTCTTTCAGAAAACGAACTTTTGTTTGTATCGCAGCTTATGGACGTAGAGCAGATTGCCAGCGTGTACCAGCCTGATGTCGCAGACAACATAAAAAACCTGATACGCCAAAAGGGCAGCGACTATCTTGTATCCCACAAGAGCGAATTTTTCAAAATGTGGCTTTCCATCGGCTTGGAGCATCCAAAGGCTTACTTAGATGCATATATCGCACAGACCAGCGGCTACTGGTATCCTGACGTAACCTATGCTGTGGGCCTGGCTGACGGCATCTATCCAAATGAGTTCGGTCTTAGCTGGCAGCCAATCATAAACGGAGCTGTCCTGATCAAGATAAAAGAAATCCTGTTCAAACTCCCTGATCTGATTCCCCTGTATGGAATGCTGTGGAGCATGGGCTTTCTCTTTTGGATGATACTGCTGTTTGCCGCTCTTGGCCTGCGCCTTGGCCGCCCCGCAAATGCACTGATCTGTCTGCCCTTTATCCTGCTGATTGCCACACTGTGCATTGCCACGCCCGTTGCCACCGAGTTCCGATATGCATATGCCGCCTTTTATGCCCTGCCGCTGCTTGTCCTATCCCCATTCGTACACGAATCGGACTAGAGCGTGTTTGAAAAATGCTTTCTGCCAGATGTGCGTCACAGTTTGTGGGA